>JBAZNL010000012.1 GCA_041649275.1 Candidatus Izemoplasmatales bacterium | reverse complement strand
TCTGCTACAATAAGGTGACTTTGCTAATCAGGAGGGAAATCCATGGTCAAAATCAGATTGCAGCGTTTCGGCACGACGAAGAAACCGTTCTACCGCATCGTCGCCGCCGAGGCTTCTCAGAAGCGCGACGGCCGGTTCCTGGAGATCGTCGGGGTCTACGATCCGACGAAGGAACCGATCCATCTCGACATCAAGAAGGATGCCGTGATGAAGTGGCTTCAGAACGGCGCGCAGCCGACCGACACGGTCAAGAATCTGCTGACGCGGCAGGGCATCATCGCCGCCTACACCGATTCGAAGAAGAAGTAAGCAGGACATCGAAATGGCGATCAACTTCGAAAAACTGATATCGGACCTCGTGACGCCGCTGGTCGTGCATCCCGAGGATCTGGTCGTGAAGAAGTTCGCCGAGGACGACGAATCGGTCACGATCCAGGTACTCGTCAACCAGGACGACCTGGGCCGCGTGATCGGCAAGGGCGGGAAGATCGCGAACGCGATCCGCACGATCGCCTACGCGGCCGCCTCGCGTCTCGGCAAGAAGATCAACATCGACATCGACGCTTTCTAGCATCACCGGTACCGACGAACGCAACTTGAGGTGTGAAATGGACGAAGTCATCGCGGTCAGCGCATGCCTGCTCGGTTTCAACTGCAAGTACGACGGGGGCAACAACCTGGACCCCAGGGTCGTCGAATACGTCCGCAACAAGACCGTGATCCCGATCTGTCCGGAATCGTTCGGCGGTTTGCCCACGCCCCGGATCCCCTCGGAGATCGTCACGCCCGGCGCGCTCGTGAAGAACGCGCGGGGCGAGGACGTCACGGCCTATTTCGACCGCGGCAAGAAAGTCACGCTCGAACTGCTCAAGAAGCACCGTTGCACCCAGGCGATCCTGAAAGACGGCAGCCCGTCCTGCGGTTTTTCCTACGTATACGACGGGACGTTTTCGGGAACCACGATCCCCGGCCGCGGCGAAACGGCATCTCACCTCTTGGCCGGCGGCGTCCGCATCGTGGAAGTCAAATGACGAGGTCAGCCGTGCGCTGACCTTTTCTTTGGCCCGCATTCACCCGACATGAAAACGGACGGGACGCGCAAGGCGCGCTCCCGATACGATACGCTTCACCGAAAGGAATGATTCCCATGGAATTCAACATCGGCCTCAGACCCGAGATCCAGAAGGCGGTCGAGGAGATGGGCTTCGTCGCCTGGACCGAGATCCAGGAACTGACGATCCCGCTTTTACTTTCCGGCAAGGACGTCATCGGCCACTCCCACACCGGCACCGGCAAGACCGCCGCCTTCGGCATCCCGATCCTCGAACGGATCGACTTTTCCGTCCCCGCGGTTCAGGCCGTCGTCATCTGCCCCACCCGCGAACTCGCCGTCCAGATCAAGGACGAGTTCGGGCGGATCGCCAAGTACGTCCCCGACTGCCGGATCGCCACGGTCTACGGCGGCGACCCGATCCAGAACCAGATCTTCGCCCTCAGAAAGAAGCCGCAGATCGTCGTCGGCACCCCCGGGCGCACGATCGACCTCCTCGACCGCGGGATCCTCAAGTTCGACCTGGTCCGCATCATGGTCATGGACGAGGCCGACGAGATGCTCAAGATGGGCTTCCAGGAGGACATCGAGAAGGTCTTCTCGCACGTCCCCGCGGAGCGCCAGACGATGATGTTCTCGGCGACCATGCCGCGGTCGGTGATGGGCCTCGCCACCTCCTACATGCGCGAGCCCGAACTCGTCAAGGTGATCGGCGAGGAACAGACCAACACCGACGTCAACCAGTACTACTACAAGGTCAAGCGCGAGAACAAGACGGAAGCCCTCTACCGCCTCCTGAACGTCTACCACCCGAAGCTCTCGCTCATCTTCTGCAACACCAAGGTCAAGGTCGACGAACTCACCCAGGAACTGATCGAACGCGGCGTCAACTGCGACAAGATCCACGGCGACCTGCCGCAGACGACGCGCCTCGACGTCCTCAAGAAGTTCCACAACGGCATCATCGACGTGATGGTCGCGACCGACGTCGCCGCCCGCGGACTCGACATCCGCGAGGTCGAGGCCGTGTTCAACTACGACGTCCCCGAGAAGGCCGACTACTACGTCCACCGCATCGGCCGCACCGGCCGCATGGGCGACGTCGGCTATTCCTTCACGCTCGTCTCGAAGGGCGAGATGAAGCAGATCGAGGAGATCGAGCGGATCCTCAAGACGAAGATCAAGAAGCGCGCGATCCCGACCTACGAGAAGGTCCTCGACGTCAAGAACGACAAGCTGATCCAGCGCGTCCGGGACCTCGTCGAGGCCGAAGACCTCGACAAGGAGTACGCGATCATGAACAAGATGATCGAGACCGGCCTGACCGAGGACGAGATCATCGCCGGCCTCCTCAAGATGATCGTGCGCGAGAGCGCCGCCCCGGCCAACGAGGCGGACATCAACGAGGAGTTCGAGGCGAAGAAGCCCGGCTACCCCTCCACCGCCGACACGACCGGTCTCGCCCGCTTCCACCTGAACGTCGGGAAGCAGGACGGGCTCTTCGTCTCCGACGTCCTCGACTTCGTCTGCGGAAAGGTGAAGCTCCAGCGCCGCGAGGTCCAGAACATCGCGATCCTCACCGAATTCACCTTCTTCAGCGTCCCCGCCGCCGCCAAGGAGGAGGCCTACGCGAAGCTCTCCGGCACCCGCCTGAAGGGCAAGATCGCGAAACTCTCGCCCTCGAAACCGCTCGGACGCGAGTGGACGACCCGCCCGCCGCACGCCTGACCCCGATTCCGGGGGTTCGGTTGACTTTCCCGATCCTTACGGTATAATAGAAGTTGATTCCAGAGAGAACAGAGAGGAAACCCCTATGAAGAAGCTTGGCGTCATGGTGTGCACCAACTCCGCGATCGACTACATCTCCCATCCCTACGACATCCCGATCATCCGCTCCCGGATCCTCTTCGGCGACAAGGAATACGTCGACTACGAGGAACTCACCGCCGAGCGCTTCTACGAGATGATCGAGAACGATCCCTCGCTCTTCCCGCGGACCGCGATGGCCTCGACCGGCGAGATGCTCGCCGTCTACGAACGCTTCCGCGACCAGGGCTGCGACGAGGTCCTCTTCATCACGATCTCCTCGAAGATGTCGGGCATCTACGAGAACGCGATGATCGCCAAGAAGATGGCCGAAGGCGTACACGTCACCGTCTTCGACTCGAAGACCGTCGGCTACCTCCAGGTGAAGATGGCCCTCACCGCCTCCGAGATGGCCGCGCGCGGCTGCTCGCTCGAAGAGATCCTGAAGGAACTCGAGTTCATCCGCGACCACAACCACATCTACTTCGCCGTCGCCGACCTCAAGTTCCTCGTCAAGAACGGCCGCCTCTCGAACGCCGCCGGCTTCGTCGCCGACGTCCTCAAGATCAAGCCGCTGCTCGAGATCGACAAGAACGGCGCCGTCGTCACCGTCGAGAAGATCCGCACCTTCTCCCGCGCCGTCGACCGCGTCATCGAGAAGTTCCTCGAGGAGACCGAAGGCAAGGACATCGAACCGTTCATCATCCACGCCAAGAATCCCGAGACCGTCGCGGTCATCCGCGCGAAGGTCCTCGCCGCCCGGCCGCAGTACAAGGAGATCAAGGACTACCTCCTGACGCCCGCCGTCGGCGCCCATTGCGGTCCCAAGGCGATCACGATCGGATACGTCGAGAAGCACTGAGGATCCCGATGATCTCGAGCGACATCATCCGGGGGCACATCGACACGATCATCCTGAAACTGCTCCTGGAGCGCGACATGTACGGCTATGAACTCGCCGGCGAGATCAAGACGCGCACCGCGAACAAGTTCGACATCAGGGAAGCGACCCTCTACTCGGTCGTGCAGCGTCTCGAAGCGCGCGAACTGATTTCCTCCTACACCGGGGAGAAATCGCACGGCGGCCAGCGCCGCTACTACAGGATCACGCCGCTCGGGAAGGCGTACTTCCGCGAAACCATCGCCGAATGGAAGGTCCTCCAGGACATCATGCGCGCGATCATGGGGGACGACATCCGATGAACAGGATCAAGAAGTTCGTATCGAAGCTCCTCAAGGACTATTTCAACGAACAGGACAAGCGCGAGCTGATCGACATCCTCTCGATCTCGCTCGAGGAGAAGGTCGAGGACCTGGTCGAGCAGGGCACCCCCGTCGACGCGGCGGTCCGCCGCTCGATCGAGGAGTTCGGCTCGACCGACGACGTCCTCCAGGCGTTTCCGGGCAAGTCGACCGAGTTCCGCGCGAACCTGGTCCGCAAGCGCAGGGGCGGGTTCCTCTTCGCCGTCTTCGGCTATGTCGTCGTCGTCGGCCTCGCGCTCTTCGTGAACCTCTGGTTCCGTTCCTTCTTCAAGGATTTCCTTTGGTTCGTCATCGTCGCCATCGGCACCCTCTTCTGGCCGGCGGCGATGCTCTACCGTTATCGCACCGTCAAGAAATAGGCTTGAGCGATCAAGTCTGTTTTTTTGGAAGGGAGGCCGTCATGGCGCTTCGCAAACTGGTCACCATCGCCGTCCTGGTCGCCGTCTCGATCGTGCTCTCGATCGTCGAATCGACGATCTCGGCCTTCGTCTTCATCATCCCCGGCGTCAAGCTCGGCCTCGCCAACATCGTCACCCTCCTCGTCCTCTACGCGTACGGGCCGAAGGAAGCGGCCGTCGTCCAGTTCCTCCGCATCGTGCTCGTGGTCCTGATCACGCCGGTGGCGGGCGGCGGCCTGTTCTCGCCGGCCTCGTTCATGAGTTTCTTCGGCGGCCTTCTCGCGTACCTCGCGATGATCGGGATGAAGGCGCTCGGGCGCTTCTCGCTCGTGAGCGTCTCGGTCGCCGGCTCGCTCTTCCACATGGTCGGTCAGATCGGCGCCGCGATCGTCGTGCTCTCGACCGCCGCGCTCGTGTACTACCTCCCCTACATGATCCTCCTCTCGGTTCCGACCGGCATCTTCACCGGCCTCGTCGGAAAGAAGCTCGTCGCCGTCTTCGAGACGCGCGCTTCCGGCGCCGGCGAGGACTGACAGGAAAAGAAGGAACGGTTCCGACGTCGGAACCGTTCCTTCTTTTCCATATCCTCAGCGTTTCGCGTCGGCCTTGTCGAGGTACATCCGCTGGTCGGCGATCCGCATCAGCGCCGACAGGTCGCGGCCGTCCTCGGGGAAGCAGGAGAAGCCGATCGCGAAACGGATTATGTAGGCGACCTCGCCGATCATGAACGGATGGTCGGTGAAATATGCGCGCACCTTCCGGGCGTAGGCTTCCGCCTCCTTCTTCCCGATTCCGGGAAGCACGATTGTGAACTCGTCGCCGCCGATGCGCGAAAGGACCATTCCGTCGGTCGGATTGGCGCGGACGCCGTCGGCGAAGGCGCGCAGGCATTCGTCGCCGACGTCGTGGCCGTAGGTGTCGTTCACCGACTTGAAGTCGTTCAGGTCGAGGGAGCCGAGGGTCAGCGTCCCGCCGGTCTCCGCCGCCGCGGCGATCGCTTCGGTCGCGAGCGTCCGGTGCTGACGACGGGAGATCGCCTGGGTCAGCTCGTCATAACGGATCGGAAGCATGGCCCGTTCGTAGAGGTTGTGGATCGCGATGACGTTCTCGAGCTGGAGAGCGAGAGTCCCGATCATCACCCGGTCGTTCTCGCCGAAGGCGTCTTCGGATTCGAAGTTGTCGACGTTGATCGTGCCGAAGAAGGCGCCGTCCGCCTTGAACGAACAGGTGAGGACCGACTTCGCGACGAGGGCACCATGTTCCTTGAACTGCTCGAACTTGTCGCTGGGAAGATGGGCCGCGTCGAACACCTCGAGATCGCGGATGATCGTCGGTTCATAGAGGTTCTCCTGTCTTGCCTGCAGGAGGTCCTTCTCGTCGAGCGTGATCAGTTTCAAACGCTTGAGGTTGTAACCGATGGCGGCGCGGTAGTGCATCTTTCCCTGCTCGAGGGTGAGGATTGAACCGGCCTGTCCGGCCGGGATCAGCTGGATCGCCTCGTCGAGGACGAGCTGGAGGACGTCGTCGAGCCGGTCGTTCTTGAGGATCTCGGTCGTCGTCCGCATCATCGCCTCGGTCACGCGCTGGCTCGAGGCGAGCCGGTCGTTGAGTTGCCGCAGCTCGACGAGCGCCTCGTCGCGGCGTCGCACTTCGACGTCGCGCGCCTCCATCATCCCGATGCGGTTCATGTGCGACTGGTAGTTGAGCGTCGCGTAGAGGTAGCTGAGCAGGTTGACCATCAGCCCGAGGCGAAGCGCCGACAGGCTTGGGGCGGAGAACCCGTGGTAGAACAGGATCATCGTCATGAAGGCCATAAAGCCGATCGCGAACACGGCGATCCGGTGGCGCCTCGGGTAGATGCGGATGAAGGCCGCAGCGAAGACGGCGAGCAGATAGGATTCGATCCCGTCCGCATGGCCGAGGCCGATCGACGTGATCGCCAGCCCGACGAGGATCACGAAATAGGGATAGAGATGGAGAAGCGCGTTCCAGACGCGCGAGCGTGTTCCGAACCGCGACCGGTAGACGATTACGAAGACGACGAAGAGACTCTCCATCAGCGCTCCCGTGAAGAGGAACATCGGCCGATAGGCGACGTCGCCGTCGGCGAAGAGGAAATAGGAAAGCAGTTCGACGAGGCCGAGCAGCGACGCCGAAAGCAGGCCCATCATCACGTCGTAGACGCGCGTCGTCGACTGGCTGGACATCGTTCGGAAATCTTCTTCGAGGCGTTTCAGGAAAGCGCGCAATCCGTCCATCGGGGAGCTCCCCTTCCTCCGCCCGGGATGCGGACGGCAGATGGTTTGATGTTCATATTATACCCGATGCGGCCGCCGATGTAAACGACGCGCCGCCTTCGGCCATGAAAAAACGGAATCACGAGGATTCCGTCGGTTCATTCGACGTCGACGAGCCATTGATGGACGTAGGTGCCGATCCCGTCGGAATAGACGACCGTTCCGTCCGCGCGATACCAGATCGCCTCGAGACCGGGAGTCGCCTCGACGAAGGCGCGTCCCTCCTCGATCGAAAGCAGGTAGATCGCGGTGGAGTAGGCGTCACCCCTGGCTCCGTCCTCGATCAGGATCGTCACCGCCATCGCCTCGCCGCCGGGAAAGAACGTGCGCGGATCGACGATGTGGTGGTAGACTTCGCCGTCCCCGGCGCCGTAGAAGAAACGCTGGTAGTTGCCGGAGGTGACGACCGAGACGTCCGCCGGCACCTTGAGATAGACGTAGTAGCCGGTCGCGAACGGATCGAACGAAGGCTTCGTGAGCGCGATGTAGAAGAGACCGGTGTCGTTGTTGGGGTTCACGCCGCCCGCCTTCACGTTCGAGTTGCCGGAATTGAGCAGGTAGGTCACGCCCATCGCGTCGAGCCGGTCGGTGATGATCTCGGAGACGAACCCCTTCGCGAAGCCGCCGAGGTCGAGGCTCATCCCCGGTTTCGCGAAGGTCACGGTATGGAGGACGGGATCGAGGATGACGTCGTCCGGATCGATTGAAAACGGTCCCGCAAGCGCCGCCGCATCGGGGACGGGGCACGTCGAGACGCCGATCCCGGTTTCCTCGCAGAGGTCGCTCTCGCGTGCGTCGTGCCAGATCGAAAGCACCGGTCCGAGGGCCGGATTGAACAGATCGACGCCGTCGCTCACGATGTCGCCGGCGATCGCGAAGGCGGTTTCGAGCGCATCGTAGAAGAGGGGATCGACCGTCGTCGGCGCGGTGCCGGACTGGTTGATCGTCCAGAGGTTCGCGACGCCGGCATATTCATGGTACTTGTCGAACCACTCGTGATAGCGCGACAGCGTCGCCTCGACTTCGTCGAAGACGGCGGCGACGTCGTAGGCGTCGTCCTCGGTCACGTAGAGCGTGAGCGAGATCGACGTATCGAAATAGACGCTCCACGGGCGCGAACAAAGATAGACGCCGTCGACGCGCCCTTCCGTGCAGTAGGTCTCGTTCGGATTCGCGAATGTTCCGCAGCCCAGAAGCGCGGCGGCGGCGATGAGGGAAAGAAGCGCAAGCAGGATTCTTTTCATGTCGGTTCACCGCGTTCCATTATAGCAAATCTTTCGCCCGCCGACAAACAAAATCGCGGAAGCCGCGCGGATGGTGTATAATGATCTTGACGGAAAGGGGGGAGGATCCCATGAAAAGGAACGACCTGATCTTCATCGGGGCGACCCTGCTTCTCGGTTTGCTTTCGCTTCTCGGCTTCACCCTCTACGACCGCCTTTCGGTCGCGGGCGGCGCCTTCGCGCAGGTCTACTACCGCGACGAACTGATCCTGATGATCGACCTCGACACCGGCTCCTATACCGTGTTTCCGACGGAGTACGAGGATTTCGTCAACGTCGACTACGCCGACGAGGGGACCTTCTACGTCCCGGGGACGACGACCGAGGCGTTCGCCGACGACCGCATGATCCCCGGCGTCAAGCTCCGCGTGGCCGACGGGAAGATCTCCGTCGCCTTCCAGGAGAGTCCGAAGGACATCTGCGAGTACCAGCCCCCGACCGACTCCGCGCTCTCCCCGCTCGTCTGTCTTCCCAACGAACTGGTCGTGACGGTCCGGACCGACATGGATCCGGACGCATTCGTGCCCGACGTCGTGATGGAGTAGCCGTGTTCGATCCCGCCGTCTTCGCGATCATCCGTCTCCTCCTCTTCTTCGCCGTGACGCCGTTCGTCTATCGCGCGTTCCAGTCGCTCGACCTTTCCCGCCTCTTCCGAAACGACGATCCCAGGCAGATCCGCCTCGTCCTCGTCGTCCTCGCCTTCGTCGCCTCCTACCTCTTCGTCGACGCCGTCGTCGGCCTCCTCGAACAGGTGAATGCGATCCTGTCGTGAAAGGATCCGCCCTTCCGGACGGATCCTTTCATTCATAGCGGATGTCGGCGCCCGATTCCGCCGTCGCGACGGCTTCGATCCGGACCAGGCGTTCCCGGAGGGCGTCGGCGTCGCGGTCGCGGACAAGAAAGCGGAAGACGGTCGGTTCGCCGTAGGCGGCGGACAGTTCGATCGCGGTCTCCCGGAGAATGTGCTCGACGATGCCGGCCGATGCCGGCGGGGCGGACGTCTCCATCCGCAGGTAGCGGACGGGGTCCGTCGGCCGGGCGGCCGCAAGCGCGGCCCGGACCGCTCCGGCATACGCCCGCGCGAGCCCGCCGGCGCCGAGCTTGACGCCGCCGAAATAGCGCACGACGACGGCGCATACGTCGGTCATGCCCGTCCGGCGGATCGTCTCGAGCATCGGCGTGCCCGCCGTCCCGCCCGGTTCGCCGTCGTCGGAGGCGCGGTGGACGGAGCCGTCGGCGCCGAGGACGTGGGCATGGCAGTGGTGGGTCGCATCGGGATGAAGACGCTTGACCTCCGCGAGGAACGCGGCGGCGTCCGCGGCGCACCGCACGGGTGCGACATGGGCGATGAAGCGGGATTTGGATACCGTCGTCTCGACGACGGTCGCAGCCTGGATCGAACGCATCGGAATCACCGTCCCCATTATAGCACGGAGCGCATAAAATGGTAGAATAAAGCCGTCCGGCATGGTATAATGATGCCGGTGGTCCGCCATGAGCGAATATCTCGAAATCGGCCGGAAAGTGCTGGCCAGACTGAACGAAAACGGACATCTTGCATACTTCGTGGGCGGTTTCGTCCGCGATTTTTTGCTGGGGACGGTTTCGTCGGACATCGACGTCGCGACCTCTGCGACGCCCGCCGAAGTCACCCGCCTGTTCCCGGGGACGAAGGCGACGGGAATCCGCTTCGGCACCGTCACGGTCTTCCTCGACGACCGGCCGTTCGAAGTCACGACCTTCCGCAGCGAAGGGGGATACGCCGACGCCCGCCATCCCGACGCCGTCGGCTTCGTCGATTCGCTCGCCGAGGACCTGAAGCGCCGCGACTTCACCGTGAACGCCCTCGCTATGGATGCGGCCGGAACGATCCGCGACGATTTCGGCGGAAAGGCCGACCTCGAGCATGGGATCCTGCGTGCGATCGGCGACCCGCGCAAACGCTTCGCCGAGGATGCGCTCCGCATCCTGCGCGCGTTCCGCTTCGTCGCCAAACTCGACTTCACGATCGAGCCGGACACGCTCGCCGGCATCCGCGAGAGCGCCGACCTGCTCGAGAAGGTCTCGAGCGAGCGCGTCCTCCAGGAACTCAAGTACATCGTCCGCGGTCCGCACGCCGACAAGGCGTACGCCGCGATGGCCGTTTCCGGCGTCCTCGACATCCTGCGGCCGATCGCCGCCGGGGTCCGCTTCCTCGCGGCGCGCGGTCCCGTGAAGCTGTCCTTCGAGGAGTTCGCCGCCCTCTGCTTTTCCCTCGGCGACGGGTCGATTCCCGCCGATTGGCGTCTGTCGAACCGCGAGCGCCAGACGATCGCACGGATCATGGATCTCGTCGACGTGACGGCCGCCGATCCCTTCGACGTGCTTCAGGTCTATGTGAACGGTCTCGACCTCTGTCTCGCGGCCAACGCCGTGAACGCGAGCCTCGATCCGGCGCGCGACCAGGAGGCGGCGATCCGCGGGATCCACGAGGCCCTGCCGATCCGGCGGGTCTGCGACCTCGCCTTCAAGGGCGACGACATCCTCCGCGACACGCCGCTCACCGACGCGCGCGTGATCGGCGGGATCGTCGACGAACTGGTCGATCTGGTTCTGCACGGCCGGCTCAAGAACGAATACGGACCGCTCCGCGAGCATGCCCTCGGCATGATCCGGCGGATGGGAGAGCGACACGATGGACGACCTTAGGAAATTCTTCTGCTACCTCGACGACTTCGACTGCCTCACGATCATCGTCCCCCTCAGGAACTACCGCGACAGCAACTCCTACCGCCTCGAAGGCGACGACGAGACCGTCGACCTCGAGATCGTCGAGAAGATCAACCTCGGCGTCGAGGTCAAGCTCGTCGCCCAGTTCGACGCCTACATCACCCTGAACCGGATCTACCGCGTCATCGACGACGACGGGATCAGTTCCGAACTCTATACCGGCAAGATCGTCCGCACCGACCTCTTCGACAACATCTACGCCTACAAGAAGAACGACCTCGGCTTCACCTACACGCCGCAGTCGACCAAGTTCAAGATCTGGACGCCGGTCGCGAAGAAGGTCACGCTCGAACTCGTGAGTCCGGACGGCGCGACCGTCTTCCACGACGTCCCCTACCGCAACCAGGGCGTCTGGCGGCTCGTCGTCGAGGGCGACCTCGACCGCTGGCGTTACCGCTACCGCGTCTACGTGAACGGCGCCGAGAAGATCGTGAACGACCCCTATGCGGTCGCCTCCGACGCCAATGGCAACTACGCCTTCGTCGTCGACAGGGCGAAGTTCCGGAAGATGGAACATCCCTTCGCCTTCTCCGGCGACCCGCTCGACGCGATCGTCTACGAGACGAGCGTGCGCGACTTCACGATCGACCCCGCGATCGGGGCGAAGCATCCCGGCAAGTTCCTCGGCCTCGCCGAGACCGGCCTGAAGACCCCCGCCGGGAATCCCGCGGGCCTCGACTACCTCGCCTCGCTCGGGATCACCCACGTGCAGCTGATGCCCGTCTTCGACTTCGACGGCATCGACGAGAACGATCCCGGCGACGACTACAACTGGGGCTACAACCCCCAGCAGTACGACGTCCCCGAAGGCTGGTTCGCGACCGATCCGAACGATCCCTACAAGCGCATCGACGAATTCCGGACGGCGATCGACGCGCTCCACGCGAAGGGCATCGGCGTCGTCATGGACGTGGTGTTCAACCACGTCTTCGACCAGTATTCCTTCCCGTTCGAACTGCTCGTTCCCGGCTACGCCTACCACGTCGACCGCCAGGGGATCTACACGAACGTCTCCGGCTGCCACAACGACCTCGCCACCCATCGCAAGATGGTCCGCAAGCTGATCATCGACTCGACCCTCTTCTGGGCGACCGAGTACAAGATCGACGGCTTCCGCTTCGACCTGATGGGGCTGATCGACGTCGAGACGATGAACGAACTCCGGCAGGAACTCCACGAGCTCGACGAGCGCATCCTCGTCTACGGCGAAGGCTGGAAGATGCATTCCGGGAACATGGCCGACCGGATGGCGCACATGATGAACAAGAACGTGATCTACACGATCGGCTTCTTCAACGACCGCTTCCGCGAGACGATCAAGGGCAAGACCTTCGACGCGAAGGTTCCGGGTTTCGCCACCGGCGACCCGAGCGACTTCGACACCGTGCGCGAGATGCTCCTCGGGAGCGCCGCGAACCGCTTCATGTTCAAATACGCCTCGCAGTCGGTGAACTACGTCGAATGCCACGACAACCTGACCTTCTTCGACAAGTGCCTGTCGCTCACCGACGACGTCGGACGCATCGCCAGATGGGAGCGGCTCGCGACCGCGATGGTGCTCTTCGCCCAGGGGATGCCCTTCATCCATTCCGGTCAGGAGTTCTGCCGCACCAAGGGCGGCGACGAGAACTCCTTCGTGTCGGGCGACGCCGTGAACCGGATCGACTGGTCGCGGGCGGACGCGTTCCACGACGAGGTCGACTTCTTCCGAGCCGCCGCCCGGATCCGCAGGGACAATCGGGGCTTCCGCCTCAAGGCCAGCTCGGAACTCCTCCAGGACGCCGACGTGATCCGGCTGAAGTCGCAGTCGGTGCTCTACGCGCTCAACGACGGCGCCGCGCTGTTGATCGTCTTCAAGCCGCTTGCGGCGCCGGAGACGGTCGTCGTTCCCGCTTCCTACCGTCCGATCCTCGGCGCCGCCGTCGAGACGGACGCCGCCGGTTCCTGGACGCTTCCCGACATCGGCGCCTACGTCTTCCAGAAACGAGATGAATGAGATGAACTACGAGATCGGCACCAAGGTCGACTTCTTCGGAAAGGTCGAAGCCGTCAACCCCTCCACCTACGACACCGTCGCGATCAACGTCGAGACCGAGGCCCGCGAGAAGGTCGTCGTCCGCATCCCCGCGACCGCCCCGGTGAGCCTGAACAAGCTCTACTGGTTCGAATGCGTCGCGATCGCCTTCAAGGAGAAGGTCCAGCTGCGCGCCGACGTCTTCCAGTCGATCGCCGACAAGAAGGTCGACGACGACGAGAAGGAGCGCCTCTTCCGCATCTTCTATCAATACGCGCCCGTGAACCTGCGCGAGCTGCGCGCGTCGATCGAATCGCGCCTCGCGAAGCTCGAGAATCCCGTGGTCCGGGCGATCACGTTCGACCTGTACGACAAGTATTCCGAGGACTTCTACCTTTATCCCGCGGCCACCAAGTTCCATCACGCCTACATCTCGGGGCTCGCCTACCATACCGCCTCGATGCTCAAGATGGCGGACGGGTTTGCGGCCGTCTATCCGTTTTTGAACCGGGACCTCCTGACGGCGGGGATCGTCCTCCACGACCTCACCAAGACGCTCGAGTTCGATTCCTACGAAGGCGCCGAGTACACCCTCCGGGGCAAGCTGATCGGCCACATCTCGCTCACCTCGAACGAGATCGCCCTATCCGCCGAGCGTCTCGGCTTTGCCGACGCGGAGGAGACGATGCTTCTGCAGCACATCGTCCTGTCGCACCACTACTACGGCAACTTCGGCTCGCCGAAGAAGCCGAACGTCGTCGAGGCGCTCGTGATCCACTTCATCGACAACATCGATTCGAAGGTCACGGTCGTCGGCGAGGAACTCGCGAAGGTCGCCCCGGGTGCCTTCACCGAACCGATCGGCGTCATCGACAAGGAACGCTTCTACAAGCACAAGCTTTCGAAATAGGCCGCCGGAAGGCGGCTTTCGTTTACATGGCGAGGAAAACGGAAAAAAAGGCAACCGCGGTCGGTTGCCTTTTTCGATGCTGGGGTCTGGTTCAGTCGAGATACTGGCCGAAGAGCGCCTGGTAGTAGACGTCCTGGATCTCGGAAAGCGAGGCCTGGAAGGCGGCGTCGGTGATGCCGTAGCCGTTGTTCGCGGTGGTTCCGACTTCGAGACGGTCGGCCATCGTGATGTTCAGCGTGCCGACGACGTAGAGGTTGGCGCAGAGATCGTCGAAGTAGAACTCGAGGGCGGTCTTGACGGAGGCGGGCAGATTCGGGACGACGATGCCGTAGGTTTCCTCGACGTCGGCGTCGGTCAGATCGTAGACGATGTTGTAGAAGTAGTAGAGGGCGTAGAGCTTGATCTGTTCGAGGGTCGGCTCGCCGTCGGCGCTTTCGGAACCCGCCGAATAGACGGGATTGGCCGGGTCGGCCTCGGTGAACGCCGCGGAGAAGCCGTTGAAGTCGTCGCCCTTCTGGACGAGGATCAGATGCTGGCCGTAGACCGTCGTGACGAGCGAGCTCATCATCTCGGAGAGGTCCTTGTTCTGGTCGAGGCGGTATTCCTGGTAGAGGGCGACGAGCGCGTCGACGTATTCGGGGACGTAGGTCTCGTAGACGCCGTATTCGCCGCTGTAGGTGAGCGAATGGGTGACGGTGTCGTCCTCCGAGTCGACCACGTTGAGGTCCTCGGTCATGATCCGGAAGCCGAACTGCTTGAAGGTTCCCCAGGTCTCGTCGTCGTAGGCGGCGGCGCGATACGCGGTCACGAGCGAGGCGAAATCGTGATCCTCGTCGTCGAGGTATTCGGTGATCGCGGCCTCGAAGCCGGCGAGCTTGGTCTCGTATTCGTCGACGCCGGTCTCGTCGAGCGCGTCGATGTAGGCGTAGTAGTCGTCGGGCGTACCGTCTTCGTCGAAGTCGAGGAGGATGATCAGATGCGAGACGTCAAGCGAGAAGAAGTTCTGATAGAACTCGAGGACGGTCGGATAGAGCAGTTCGACGAGGTCGTAGTTCTCGATCGTTTCGGCGATCAGGTACGGCTGGAGCTCGCCCTGGACGAAGTACTGCAACAGTTCGAGTTCGGTCTTCGTGCCGTACTGCTGGTAGGCGTATTCGCTGAAACTCGCATAGGTGAAGTCGATGCCGTAGGAGGCGTAGAGCTGCTGGAGGTAGGCGTAGTAGTCCTTCGAATTCTTGACGGAGGCGAACATCTCCTGCATCCGGTCGCTCTTGTTCCGGTCGAGGTTCCTCTGGGTGCCGAAGGCTTCCTCGAAGAAGGGCGAGTAGAGCAGTTCCTTGTACTGGCTGGCGTAGAGGACGTAGAGGGCGGTGTTCTTCGTGAGGGCGTACTCGAAGAGGTCGTCCGCGGTGATCTCGAGACCGGTTTCGACGATCGCGTCGGACTCGTAGGTCGGACGCGAATCGAGCGTGGCGACGAGCGTCTTCGATCCCTTCTTCACGCCGGTGAAGGCGGTGTCGACGGCCTGGTAGTCGATCGTCACCCAGCTGTCGTAGATCTTGAAGCCGGCGGCGGTGCGCATCGCGACGAGCTTGGCGGTGATCGTGTCGGACGCGGTGTCGGTGTTGGTCATCGCATCGTCGAGGAGCTGACGGTAGAGGCTTTCGTACAGGGTCGGGTCGTCCAGAAGTTCCCGGAAGGTCGGGGCGTCGCCGGGATCGGTAGAGTCGACCTCGGAGGTCGTGCCGGAGACGAGGACCTTGACAGTGATCGTGCCGGTGCGGGAGACGCCGTTGGCGGTGATCTTGTAGGTCAGCACGACGTCCTTGTCGACGTCCGTCGGGAGGGTCACGGTGCCGTCGTTGGCGATAAAGTCCTTGTTTCCGGAGGTCCAGGTGATTTTCGCGGAGTACCAGCCGGTCGAAGGCAGTTCGAGATCGTCGACGGTCTGGGCCGGGAGCTTGATGTTGTCCTCGATCAGGTCGAGCATCCGTTCGTAGGCGTTGATCTTGGCGGGCTGGGTGAGCTTGTAGATGAGGTAATAGTCGGTGTCGTTCGAACCGGCGAAGCTTTTCGCGGTCGGCGTGTAGGGAACCTTGTCCTCGCCGGAGATGTCGAGCGTCTTGAACATGTAGGTCGCCAGCGAGCTCTGGACCGCCTTGACGTCGTCGAAGACGTGCGTCAGGTACGGATTGTCGGAGGCGATCAGGTCGGCGGCGTCGGCGGCCGGATCGAGCAGGTCGGCGGCGTCGCGGATTCCGCCGTAGACGTAGTTGTAGATGTCGATGAAGAAGGTGAGGACTTCGGCGTCGGTGAGTTCGCGGGAGTTGTTCACGGTGACCGTGCCCATGCTCTCGATCGCCTTGTAGGTCTTGTTGATGACGATGTCGGCGGTGTCGGTGACGTCGGTGTGGGTCAGGTCGTAGATCTTGCCGTCGAAGGAGACGGTGTAGACCAGATCGCCGGCCTCGTTGCGGACCTCGGCTTCCTCGGTCTCGTCGAAGGCGTCGACCTTGGACATCGTGTAGTAGTCGGAATTCTCGTCCTTGTAGGTCTGGGCTTCTTCGGCGGAATCAAAGAGGAGGGCCGCGGCGATCACGACCTCGCTGTCGCTGTCGACGAGGTCGCCGTTCTCGAGGAGGGTGAACTCATCGTCGTTGGCATCGGCATAGATGCCGTCGCCTTCGTTGCTGTACTCGACTTCGTCGTCGAGATTGAGGATGTCGCCGTCGGCGTCGAAGTAGTAGGGCGTGACGGTGGTATAGGCATCGGCGACCACTTCGGCGGTCGTGCTGTTCCCGTCATGGTCCCAGACTTCGGTTTCGGTCTTGAAGACGTAGCCGAGATACTCGCGAAGGCTTGTGGCGCTGAACGCGACGAGGTGGAAATGACGCAGCGTCGCGGTCGCTTCGGCGGAGCTCATGAAGCGGATCTTGATCGCCTTGATATCCTCGTAATAAGAGGAGACGTGAAGCGCCGCGACCTTGAGGTCGGTGATGTCGCCCTCGGTGTCGATCATGAAGCGGGCGTAGGCTTCGCGGGCGAGGACGATGCGGGCGTAGTCTTCTTCGTGACCGGTATAACCGGCGAGGATCATGCTCTGCGCGAAGGTGGTTTCGTTCGTCTCACGAACATCCTCCTCGAGCGCGGCGATCGCGTCGTCGTCGTCGGTGCCGTACGTCAGGAGCTGAAGCTTGTCGGCGATCTCCGCGTCGGTGATGGCCGCGACATAGTCCTGAAGCAGATAACCGTCGATGAGGTACAGGAGCTGGTCGAGACCGTCGTTGCTCTTGATTTCATCGTACAGGTCCTGGTTGGTGATCGAATAGATGACGTTCCCCTCCGCATCGGTCCGCTCGTAAAAAATGCCGTCGGGATCGCTCAGGCGCGGCAACGAGCTGTTGCCGGTCGCGAACGAGACGCCGATGGCGGTAAGGACGAGGACGGCCATGACGGAGAAGATGATGATGACTTTCTTCATGAGCAGGCTTTTCATGTGTATAACACCCCTTAAGAAATCTGCATTATCTATCATATCATCAAAGCACCCCAAAAACAATAAAAAAATGTTGAGTTTTAAGTGATGCGAAGCGGTGTCAAATGCTCTCAAATATGAATATTTTTACATGCGAATTCAAGTGATGTCGATTGACAAACGGCATATCCTGCTATATAATGGACTTGTCAATAGCAAAACTAGTGAAAACTAGCGACGCAAAGCTATAGGGCCTTCGCTCGTCGATGGTAGCCAGTTGCCGTTATCTTGGAGAAGATGAGGGCGTTTTTTATTTCTCGGGGCATCCCTGTCCCGCGAATGGAAAACGGCCAACGTTCCGGGATGATGGCGATTTTCGTATCAAGACGCGATTTCCGGTTTTTCACCCGAAATCCGCACCATATTATGGTAAAATGAATAAAAAAGGCACACGAACAAAGGAGGTGGCGCGATGAACGACGCCCGTCTACGGAAACGCTTCGTTCTGTCATTGGCCCTGCTCACGGTCTCGATGACCCTTTTCGTGTTTACCTCCTGGAGCTGGCTCACGACACTGTTTCAGGAAGACGTGGACGTCGAGGTCGGATTCGTCGACGTGGCCCTCGATGCCTATTTCTGGGACGGAAGCACGCGGATCGAGGCCGAAGAGGTCGAGATCGACACCGGCGTCTACAAGCCGGGCGTGTATCTCATCGACATCACCTCGAACACCGCCGACAACTTCTTCGAGAATTTCCGCCTGTATTTCGAAGTCGCGAGCAACGTCGACACCTACATCCGCGTGAAGCTCTACGAACAGCTGACGCTTACGTACGTCAATTACGAAGGCGACATCACCGAACTGTCGATCCTCAGCCAGGGATACATGCCGTTCGACTACGAGACGACGAACTGGTACGACAACCGGCTCGTCGACAATTATCAGTACTATCGCCTCGCCGTCCAGCGCGTCGACGAGACCACGCCGTACGAAATCGGCCTCATCACCGCCTACGAGCTCGCGAACTTCGCCGTCTATTCGCCGGGCTATTCCCTCCAGATCGCCTTCTCCGTCGAAGCCGTCCAGGCCGAAGGCGGACCGGAGAACGTCTGGGGTCTTTCCGTGCCGCCGTGGGGCGGCTCGTGGTAAGGAGGTGACCGACGATGTATAAACCCGGTCCCAGTCGCCGCCGCTTCACCCGCATGCTCGCCATCGCCGCGTTGTCCGTCATCGCGGTTTTCGCCGTTCTCCTGAACGTCGATCCCGTCTGGGCGGGACGTTCGACCGATGTCGTCATTGATGATGAGTTCGACGGAATCCATGACTGGGAGACGCTTCTCAATCCGCCGACCAGCGCTTCCGATTTCATCACCTATACCGATTTCCGCGAGGATTACTGCCTCTATGCGACTTCCGTCGTCGACTGTGCGACCGCCGCGAGCGGCAAGTACATCCGCTTCGACACCGCGGAAGAACTGTACCGCTGGTCGCTCGACGTCTCCTACGAGGACGTCTACGTATCGGGAACGCCATCCGAGAACTACAAGCTGTCCGCTGCGAAGATCGCCCTCCTGCTCGACCTGAACTACATCCTGGGCGGCGACATCGACTATTCGGTCATGGGCGCCAAGACCTTCATTCCGATCGGGCATCAGTTCACCGACGTCGATTCCGTCCTGCACAAGAACGTTTTCACCGGCACTTTCGATGGTCGCGGGTTCGTGGTCTCGAACCTCTACCTGGCGGGTTACGACGACATGGTCTTCGTCGATCAGGTCGACGAGACGACCTGGATCGACATCGCCGTCTCGCACTACTATTCGATGTTCACCTACAACGAGGGTACGATCCAAAACGTCGGTCTCGTCAATCCGACACTCGAACTCCTCGACGTCCACATCGACCTCAACATGACCTCGAATCTGGTCGGCCTGAACGAATCGACGGGCGTCGTCGACCATGTCTTCGTCATCGACACCCGGACCTCCGTCACCGACGCCGGCATCCGCTACAAGGTCGGCACCTCCACCGGCACCTTCACCGCGGCCGGCATCGTCCATACCAATCTAGGATCCTTCTCGAACGCTTACTACAGTTCCAAGGTCGTCGTCAACGGTTCCTACATCAACAAGTTCATCGTCCAGCCGGTCCTGTATTCGAATACCGGTTCGGGAACTTACGCCAACCTCGCATACGACTCGAGCGTCTACCTGCTCGCGGTCACGGTCGGCACCTCGACCTTCTACGTCGCGACCCCGAACGCGTATGCGGTCGGAGAAACGACCGCGACGCTCAAGTCCAGTTCTTCCAGCCTCAACACCGCGAACGACCGCTGGTTCTTCTATGCGTCCGATGCCTACCCGCAGATGCTCGGTCTCGCATGGAACGACACCAACGACGAATACGAGATCGCCGATGCGATCGACATGGTCGCCTTCTCGCGCGTCATCGAATACCTCACCCAGAACAACGGCGTCTCCTATCCCGCGGCGCATTACCGCATCGTCGACGACATCGACATGAGCGAAGTCGCCCCCGACGCCTACGTCACGCCGTCCGTCAACTTCACCGGGTTCCTGACCGGCCAGAACGGCAGCACCCTCGCGGACAACTTCTACATCTACAACCTGCACATGACCAATGGCATCGTCCGCGAGACGAACTATTATGCCGGTCTTTTCAGCATCGTCTCCGGCGCCACCGTCACCGACCTCAACATCGCCGACTGTTCGATCACGATCGCCGACAGCGAAAGTTACTATTCGAACGTCTTCGGCATCGGTCTCGTCGCCGGACGCATGATCGGCGGCACGATGCAAGACATCCAGATCGACGCGACGATCGACCTCGGCACGACCTCGATCGGCGAAACGCATGTCGGCATGCTTGTCGGGCGAGCCTCGGGAACGATCGATTCGATCTCGACGAACGGCACCCTCGACGCCGGCGTGCATGTCTTCCAGTCGAGTCTCGCGATCGCCCCGAACTACTACATCGGCGGCATTGTCGGTTCCGCCGTCGTCAACCAGCTCTCGATCACCGATTCGGTGAACAACGCCGACATCGACGGCTTCTCGACGACCTCGACCTTCGGCATGGCGACGGGATATTACGCCGTCTGCGTCAAGATGGGCGGCATCGTCGGGTACATGATCAACACCTCCTCGATCCGCCATCGCCTCGTCGGCGTCTCGAACAAGGGCGACCTCGCCGTCCGCGCGGTCACCTCCGCCAACGACGTCTCCGGGTACACCTCCACGCAGAATGTCGGCGGCGTCTTCGGCGAACTCGGCGGCTATGCGCCGATCCTCGAGAACGCCGGCAACTACCTGTTCGCAAACCTTTACAACAGCGGTGTAATCGACGCCGCCTACGGTTCGTCGCGGGCTCAGATCCGCGCCGCCGGCATCGGGGTTTCGAACACCTCGCAATCGGCGGAATACGCCCTGCTCTTCAATCACGCCGGGTTCACCTACGACTCCACCGGATTTTCGGGGTACACGCACTTCCGCTACACGGGAACGATCCTCGACGTCTCGAGCTACAACGCGGCGAACACGATCACGATCTCGCGGTCGTATAACTACGCGGACTTCACCCTCGCGACCGCCTACTTCCTGTCGTTCTCCCCTTTCTACCTCTCCATGAACAACAACCACAGCGTGATCCGGTATTCCGCCAATTTCGGCGATCTCTCGTATCTCGCATCCTCTGGTTCCACGACCATCACGCAGATCGCGAACACGATCATCACGGGCATCACCGCATCGACCAACGTGGATTTCCAGAATGTGATCAACAAGGGCGACATCACGATCGTCAACCGCAACGTCGGCAGCTACACCCTGACCGTCGGCGGCATCACCGGAACCCTGACCAGCGGGAAGAAGATCATCGACTCGATCAACCAGGGTAATATCGTGATCGCTGAGATGTCCGGATCCGGAAACCTCTACATCGCCGGCATCGCCTCCTACAACTACTCCGGCGACCTCCAGTCGCAGGACGCCTCCTCACAGCCGATCGCGACCATCGGCATCATCGACACGATCAACTATGGAAACGTCACGACTTCCTACGGAACCGTCGGGTTGGGTCTGTATGGGATTTTAGGCTTGTCGAATGCGTTCGTCGGCGGCATCTCGGCCCTTAACTCGGGATCGATTCAGGACTGTGCCAACCTGGGTAATTTGAGCGTCTACAATGGAACCACGAGTGGAACGACCACGTTTAACACGACCAGCACCTATTATGCCAACTTGGTGACCGGCTACACGGCGGGGATCGTCATCGCCGGCATCAATGCGATCACGCTCTCCGGCAATTCGCGCATCTACGACTCCGCCAACAACGGCAGCGTCATCGGCATCGCCGAAGGATATGTGCGCGCCGGCGGAATTCTCGCCTCGAGCCTGTACTCGGAGGCTTCCTCCGGCGGCGTGACGAGCGGACTCGGCCTCGCCGACACCATCGAGAACTCGATTCTCTCGAACTGCCTGAACTACGGCAACGTCTCCGCGATCACCAGCACGATCGCCAGCTACTCGACCACATCGACCAACCAGACGTTCGCCATCAAGTTTGGTACCGACACTCCCGGAGGAGGTTCGACCGGAGCGAACTACTGGCCGATCGCGACGACCGTCGGCTCCAACGACCGCCCGGGAATCTATTCCTCCGCGGGCGGGATCATCGGATACGGACTCTGCAAGATGCGTCGCATGGTGAACCACGGTACGATCTCGGCGACCGACGTCGCCGGCGGCATCGTCGGTGCCACCTACGTGCTCGGCGGCGTCGATTATCCGATCACGGACGTCGACATCAATACCGCCATCAACTACGGCGGCATCAAGTCGATTGCGACCTCGAGTTTCTCCAGCATCGACAAGTTTTCACTTTCGATCACCGACATCGACGACTATTATCAAGCCGACGGCAACACCTTCATTTTTCCGTCGGGGTATACCCGCGAAGAACCGCGCGGAAAGCGCGGATTCGGTGGCATCTTCGGCCGTCTCCAGCGCGGTGTCCGCGGCGTCATGTCGCCGGCAGACGGCAGTTTCGACTTCATTGTCAACGCCAACCCGAACATCGACCTCATCGGCCGCCTGGACCAGGACTACGCGTTCTGCAACTCGTCGCGCTACTTCCAGTTCAACGGCGCCATCTACTACTCCGCCAAGCTGAATGACACGACGCAGGTCGTGTTCACTGGATTCTATTACGTCGCCGGTCCGGTCACGCTTCGCAGCGGTACGGGAAACCCGTACACGTATACGGTCACCCGCAACAACATCTACTCGCAGATCGGCTCGGTCTCCACTTGGTACAGTTCTCCGGGAGGATCGGGGACATACTATTCAACAAGCAGTTACAACGCGGGCTCAACGATCCGTTATTTCTATCACGCGCCGATCACCGTCCCCTGGATCACCGAAAACCCAAGCGATCCCAATCTCACCGATTCGAACACGCAGTACATCTATGACCCGGATTTCCAGATGCGTTCCAACCCGGCGCTGACTGAATACATCTATTATCTTGAATACAACCTGCTCGCCGACCGCTTCAAGACCGGTGGAACGAACCCCCGTCCCAACGGCATGTACGTCCTCTCGACGACCGCCGGTTCGACCTACGGCCTCGTCCTGCCGACCAACATCCGCACCGACGACATCCGTCCGATCGACGAAGACCACGATCCGGAGATCTCGCTGCTCATCGATTACGACGAGGTGAGCGTCAGCTACCTGAAGGAGCTCGATGCCGGTGTCCTCACCGCCTACGAGACCCTGAAGCAGTCGACCTTCAACGACAAGTCCGCGCTGGTCGAGGAGACGGAAAGCACGATCGTCCTCGACGAGAACGGCGGATCGAACACCGTATTGACGTATCCGGACGTCGACTACGACCTGAAGACGATCACCTTCACGGTGTCGATGGAAGCGTTCGGCGTCGGCCAGACCACCGTCAGCTACGCCGTCACGAGCGCGCTCACGTCCGCTTCCGCGCTGATCGCGAAACGGGCGTACGACCAGTATGGCGGCGCACCGTCGCAGGCGCAGCTCGAAGCGTACAACGACCTGCTCTACCCCGAACGCGCCGACGGCATCTCGACCGCCTACCCCGCGCTCCTGACGGCCAGTCTTCCTTCGCGCGACATCACGGCGAACACCGCCCCGACGTCGATCGGCTTCTTCACCGTCTATTCCGAGGCGTTCGTCGGGTCCGACCTGTTCGCCTCCGCGAACTACTACACGGACTATCAGGTCTACATCATCTTCACCCCGCGCATCGGCTATGGCACGAGCACGATCGAAATCGACACCGTCCAGTTCAACGGGGGGACCGCCGCGAACGTGACGAACCAGTCCGACGTCACCGACCTCGGAAACGTCAACGCCGGCGGATCGATCCGATTCAACTTCGCCTACACGGGCGATTTGCTCGCGGACGGTTACGACTTCAAGAACCTGATCACCGTCAAGTATCAGGACGCCACCGTCGTGAGTTCCTCGTACTACACGATCACGAGCGTCCCGGCGGCATCGGGGACCTATTCGGTCACGATCGCCTTCTCGAGCGCGACGAGGGCCGGCGATTATTACATGTATTACAAGTATTTCAATTCGAGCTCCGAGAACAACGTGATGTTCGACAAGGCGCCCTCCGCGGCGGCCGCGATCAGCGCCCTCGACTATTACTCGGAAGACGATTCGACGGTCATCGCCGGGACGACGATCACGGGCGCGGCGAACGTCGGCTACGATCCCGGAATCGGCGCCAACGGCACCACCAACTTCACTTCCGACACCGATACCGGCATCGCGTCGTATCTCGACGACACGACCTACCTCCCCGACTTCATGACGACCGGGTCCTTCGTGATCTCGCCGTTCGCGACGCTCACGAACGTCTACCTGAACCAGGTGACGATCACCGACGGTTACAAGACGTTCGACATCGTCTACGTCCTGACCGCGGAGGACGGCACCACCCAGGTCACCTACCACCATTCCATCACGGGCCGCGAGATCGACCTCGTGAGCGTCCTCAAGAACGGCAACGAGGTCTTCCTCGACGACGTCTTCGCGGTCCGCGAGGACGCATCGACCGTCTTCACCGTCGACCTCGGCCTCGACCAGAACCTCGAGCTCTACAGCGTCGTCTCCGGCGGCACGTGGTCCTACTTCGGGATCACCGTCACCGCCACCGAGATGGACGGCGTCACTCCGATCGCGAGCGAGGACATCGTCGGCATCACGTACGACACCGACGACTACCTCCTCATCACCATGTCCTATTCGACGATTCCCGGGATCTACACGTTCTCGTTCGTCTTCTACCGCGACGGCCAGACGACCGACTACATCACGATCGCGACCCCGCTCGAGATCACGAAGCGCCCGGGCACGAACTCGTTCCTCTCCGACATCCGCTTCTCCCAGCTCGCCAACGAGACCAACTACCCGATCATCCGCATCACCGACGCTTCCGGAACGGTCTTGACCGGCACCGGCTACACGCCGCTCGTCTACTTCAACGGCATCGACTACGACGGCGCCGACCTCTATCCGTATTATTACTACCGCGTCGACGGCCAGGTCTCCAACACGCCGCTCGACTCGTACATGCCGTACTTTCTGGATTACCTGCCGTACGGCGGCAGCGTCGCCCGCTACGCCTACAACATGGGCACCTCGAGCTGGTACTGGACCGCCGAGGTCACGGCCGCTTCGACGATCGGCGAACAGGCCGTGCTCCTCGCCGACTACACGATCGATCCCGTCACCGGGATGGAACCCGAGGAAGGCACCGACCTGATGGTGCTCTACCGCGTCACCGCCGAAGACGGCCTCACCCACACCTACTACTACACCACCGTCACGGACGTCACCTACAACGTGACCCTCGTCTTCGACGTCTACTACTGCACCGGCGCCGGCGTCGAGACCTGCACGCTCGCGAAGGAGTCGGCCGCGTTCGACAACGAACTCGTCATCATCACCGTCCGCAACTTCGACACCGACGGCGACGACACCGTCCTGAACGTGACCGATCCGGACGACTACCCCGTCTTCACCGCGATCCAGGCGCTGAACAACCGCGTGACGCAGTTCCACTACACCTACAACGGCGACTACCGCTACAGCTTCGGCCGCAACATCTCGGGCTTCTACGTCTTCTCGGTCGCGCTTCCCCAGGACCAGTACCTGAACGCGCTCTACGAATACGAGATCGAGTTCAGCTACGGCCTCGACGACTACATCCTCTACGATGCGTCCGGCTATGTCGCCGGCCTCGAGGGCAAGTACTTCTACATCGAGCCTTCGACCCGCAACCGCACCCGCCGCTTCAACATCTACATCCGCTCCGTGGCCGTCCCCGAAACCGGCGCGCCGTGGGGACTCTTCGATTTCTTCCGGTCCTGGTGGGACTGATTCCAGCATGAAAGGAGGGGGCGACCCATGCCGAAAAAGGCCAAGGCTCCCAAAACGCCGAAATCCGGCAAACCCTATCGCCTCTCGCATCGGATCGTCGGACTGACGATCCTCGTCGACGGCGTCTTCCTCGTCTTCCTGATGGCCCTGATCGCCGCCCTCTACTACGTCGGGATGAAGAACGCCGAGGCCGAGAACGCCGCCTTGCGCGCCGAAGCGGCGACCGCCGCGGTGGACGCGTGGATCGGCGGCGCGGAGACTGACGTCGTCGGCCTTTCCGCCGATCCGACGGTGAAGGAGTTCCTCGCCCGCCTCTACGACGGCGCCGATCCCTCGGTCCCGCTCCCCGGCGACCCCGACTACGCGATGGTCCTCCGCTTCTACGAGGCCCTGAACACCGCCGGCAGCCTCGGCGGCAGCGACCCCTACGATTTCCTCTTCGTCGCCTCGACAGCTTCCTGCCTGACCGGCGACGACGGCTGCTACGTGGGCACCGGCGACGCCATCTCCGACGCCGACTGGAACCTCACCGAACGGCCCTGGTACCTCGCCGTCCAGGCATCCGCCGACGGTGTCGCGGTCTCCGACCCCTACGTCGACGCGCGCACCGGCGAGTATGTCGTCACGATCGCCGCGACCGTGAAGGCGGCCGGTCTCACGATCGGCTACGTCGGGATCGACGTCCTGCTCTCCTCGCTGCCCGGGCTGCTTGCGGCCGACCCCGCCAATCCGGTCCTGATCTACGCCGGATCCGCCGGCGACGAGACCGTGCTGTACTATTCCGGAACCGCGGCGACTTCCTACGGGATGCTCTCGGGGGCGGCGATCGCCGCCGCGGACGCGGACAACGGCTATGGCGACGCGGGCGTCGCGGCAATCATCGCCGCGCGCGACGGCGACGGTGCCGTCCGCGCGCTCGGATCGGAATACGTGCTTTCCTTCACCGCCCTCGACCGCGTCGGCTGGACGGTCGTCGCGCTCGTCGACCAAGGGACCGGATTCGGTCTCGAGATCACCCTCGCGGTCCTGATCGCGCTCGTCCTCGGGATCCTCGCCGTCGTCGGCGCGATCCTGTCGAAACGCATCGGACGCTCGCTCTCGCCGATCGACGACATCCTCGATTCGATCGAGGAGATCAAGCGCGGAAAGTACGACGTGAAGGTGAACGTGACCGAGAACAACGAACTCAAGCACGTCGCCGACGCGATCAACATCATGTCGAGCGAGATCGGCGACCAGATGGACCTCGTCTACAAGAGCTTCCTCTACGACGCCATGACCGGTCTGAAGAACCGCCGGGCCAGCCATCAGGAGATCGAGGAGCAGTACCTGCGGGGCGGCGAGAAGACGGCCTTCTGCATGATCGACCTGAACAACCTGAAGAACATCAACGTGACCAAGGGCCTGCCGGTCGGCGACGAACTCCTCCGGGCATTCGCCGACCGCCTCGTCGACGCGCTCGGATCGAAGGAACGCGTCTACTCGAACGGCGGCAACGAATTCCTCTTCGTCCTTCCCCGGATCCGCGCCCTCGAATCGGTCGAGGCGACGATCCTCAAGGTCTTCGACCGCTTCCGCGCGCCGATCGACATCCGCAACATCAAGGTCGAGATCAAGTGCAACATCGGCGTCGCGGTCTATCCCTACGACGGTCGGAAGCTCGAGGAACTCGTCAAGAAGTGCGACACCGCCCTCTTCAAGGCGAAGGAGCAGGGCAACGCCCGCTTCGTCTTCTACAACGACCAGATCACCCGCGAGGTGAACTACAAGGCCCAGATCAACGAGCAGCTCGCCGACGCCGTCGAGAAGAACCAGCTCTCGCTCAAGTTCCAGCCGCTCGTCGACATCCACAACGAGATCTACGGCTTCGAGGCGCTGGCCCGATGGAAATCGCCCACGCTCGGCGAGATCAGCCCGCAGATCTTCATCTCCAACGCCGAGGAGTCGCATCTCATCATCCCGATCGGCACGTGGATCCTCCGGGAAGCCTGCAAGGCGCAGGTGGCGTTCGCGAAACGCTTCGGGAAGGACTTCGTGATGTCCGTGAACGTGAGCCCCGTGCAGATCCTCCAGAAGGATTTCATCGAGGTCCTCCGCAAGGTCGTCGTCGAGTCGGACATCGATCCGCGCTACCTCGTCCTCGAGATCACCGAAGGCATCCTGATCGACTCGACGATCTACCTCGAGGAAACGATCGACTTCATCCACGAGATCGGCGCCAGGATCGCCCTCGACGACTTCGGCACCGGCTACGCGTCGCTCACCTACGTGAGGAAGCTGCCGTTCGACAACCTCAAGATCGACAAGTCGTTCGTCGACGGCATCTTCACTTCGAAGAAGGACCACGCGATCCTCGGCAGCATCGTCGACCTGGTCCACAACCTCAACATGAAGGTCATCGCCGAGGGCGTCGAGACGCGCAAGCAGTACGAGTTCCTGAAGCAGATCACCACCGACGTCTACCAGGGCTTCCTCTTCTCCAAGCCGCTCACCTTCGACGAATCCGCGACCTTCGTCGACCAGTTCTACAAAGTCGCCAAAGCGAAGCGCATCGACGTGTTCGGCGCCCGCGACTACACGAAAGAAGGGACCGAATCATGATCAATCCGCTCATTCTGGAAATCTACCTCTCCCAGGGCTTCGAGGTCGTCGTCGCGGTCGTCATCATCCTCGTCACCGCCTTCGCCGCCTTCATGCTCTACCGTTCGGTCCGCGCCGACTTCAGGCAGGAGATCGAGAACCGGAAGCTGATGAAGGAGGCCCTCGCCGAAGCGAAGGGGGGAGACGACAAGGACAAGCTGTTCGCCGACAAGAAGGCGATCTCGAAGAAGTCGAAGGACATCTACGCCCTCGTCGACCAGGAGCTGGCGCGCGCCAAGGAAGGCGAGGTCAGCGTCCTCTTCTACATGAACATCGACGATTTCCGCCGCGTCGTCAAGGACTACGGCCAGGACAAGGCCGACAAGGTCGTCGACGAGATCGCCGGCCGGCTCCGCAAGCTCGGCGACAAGCGGTCCGTCGCCGGCCACAAGGAGCACGACGTGTTCCTCTACTATCTGCCCGGTCCCGTCGACAACGACGTCATCAAGCAGTACGCCGGGATGATCCTGAAGACCGTCGCCGAACCGCTCAAGGCGGTCGACGGCGCCATCACCACCTCGATCGGCGTGGTCGTGTTCCCGTTCGACGGCATCTCCGTCGCCCAGCTCGTGAAGAACGCCGAGATCGCCCTCTACGTCGCGAAGAAGAAGGGCAAGAACCAGTTCGCCCTCTACTCCTCGGAACTGATCGAGAAGGAACAGTTCAACGCCAACTACTACCACGAGATCAAGGAATCGATCAAGAACGACGAGTTTTTGCTCTACTACCAGCCGATCGTCGACGTCAAGACCGGCCGCCTGATCGGCCTCGAATCGCTCCTCCGCTGGAACCACCCGACGCTCGGGATCCTGCCTCCGGGCAAGTTCCTGAACGTGATGGAGCTGACCGGCGACATCACCTGGTTCGGCGCCTGGGGCTTCGAGAAGATCGTCGAGCAGTACGTCGCCTGGAAGAAGTCGCTCCGCATCAAGGACATCTTCATCTCCACCAACCTCTCGCCCAAGCAGCTCGAACTCGAGAACCTCGCCCGCACCTTCTACGAGATCGTCAAGAAGCAGCACTTCGAGCCCGAGGCGTTCTGCCTCGAGATCATCGACTACTACACCGTCGTCAAGAACCCCGTCTGCGTCCAGAACCTGAACGAGTTCCGCCGCTTCGGCTTCCGGATCGCGATCGACGACCTCGGCGACCAGTTCGAACTGATCCAGGACATGACGAGGATCCCCGCGAACATCGTCAAGATCGCCCGCGAGGACGTCCTCAAGATCATGAACAAGTTCGAGGAGGCCGAGAAGATCGAGCGCGTCATCGCCGCCGCCCTCTCCCGCCAGAAGGTCGTCATCGCCGAAGGCGTCGAGGACACCGCGATGCTCGCAGACCTCGCGGGCCTCGGGGTGCGCTTCATGCAGGGCTATTACTTCAGCCCGCCGAAGTCGATCGAGGAGACCGCGCAGATCCTCAAGAAGACGCCCTGGAGCGTCGCCGAGTTCGGCATCCAGACGCGCTGACGAAAACAACGAAAATGCCGGAAGCAGGATCTCCCGGCCGAGGCATGTGAAAAGGCAACCGTCGCCGGTTGCCTTTTTTCACGATGGGATGGAGACGCGTTTCTGGAACAGACCGGTGTCGAGGAGCTTCATCGCCTCGTCGACGACGCGGTCGACCTCGGCCTCCTCGGCCTCGTTGCGGAAGAGGATCTGCAGACCGACGAAGTTCGAGACGCCCATCAGGACGTAGGCGACGGTCTCGAGATCGACGTCGCCGCGGATCTCGCCGTTGTCGGCGAACTTCTTCAGATGGTAGACGTAGGAGGCGGCGAAGGACTCGTAGTAGTCCCGGAAGATCTTGAAGTCGACGAAGAGCGACTCCCACACGACCTTGTAGGCGAGCGGGTCGCGGCGGACGTACTGGATGAACGCCTTCAGACCCTCGCGCTCGATCTCGCGGCGCGTGGTGAGGCCGACGATCGCGTTCGCCGACGCCTTGCGGATCGAGGTCTTGTACTGCTCGAGCAGATAGAGGTAGAGGGCGAGCTTGTTGTCGAAATAGATGTAGAAGGTGCCGGCGGCGACCTTCGACTTGGCGATGATGTCGTTCACCGACGTCGCCTGGAAGCCGTTGTTGGCGAACAGCTTGCGGCCGGTACGGATGATCTTGTCGAACGTCTTCTGCCCCACCTTGGTGCGCGGCAGACGGAAATCGGCTTTGTCCACGGGCATCGCCTCCTCGTACCATTGTAACCCATCAAACGGTGGATTTCAACCCGTAAAAGGCGAAAAGAACGCCGAAAGCGCGGAAATCCGTCCGTATGAATAAGTTTTCATGTCTGCGGATTCCGGATTTCCCCTTCCTTTCAGTATTTACATCACTTTCATTAGTGAAAGCGCTTGACTTTTCCATTTCGTTCCGATAGAATGGGATCGTGATATGAACTTTTATTCATGTGCCGGCGACGGGCCGGACTGAAGAAACGGATACTTGGCGCCGCGAGCCGCGGACGCCATCACATAGGAGGCAACATGGAACGGAAAGTCTACATCGTCGGGGCGAAGCGGAGCCCCATCGGATCATTCCTCGGTTCGCTCAAGGACCTGCATCCGTCCGAATTCGGCGCGCAGGTGCTGAAGGCCGTCCTGACCGAAGCCGCCGTGCCGGTCGACAAGATCGACGAGGTCATCGTCGGCAACGTCATCGCCGCCGGGACGGGACAGGGTCTCGCCCGCCAGATCGCGATCAAGGCCGGCATTCCCGCCGAAGTCCCCGCCTACGCCGTGAACATGGTGTGCGGATCGGGCATGAAGACGATCATGAACGCCTTCGCCGGCATCCGGGCCGGCATGGCCGACCTCGTCGTCGCCGGCGGCGTCGAATCGATGAGCCAGGCGCCCTTCATCGTCTCCGGCAAGGTCCGCGACGGCAACAAGATGGGCGACATGGCGATGCAGGACGCGATCCTGCTCGACGCCCTCACCGACGCCTTCGGGAAGATGCACATGGGCATCACCGCCGAGAACATCGCCGCCAAGCATCAGATCTCCCGCGACGCCCAGGACGCCTTCTCGCTTTCGTCCCAGGCCAAGGCGATCGCCGCGGTCGACGCCGGCGTCTTCGACGGCGAGATCGTCCCGATCGAGATCAGGACCAAGAAGGAGACCCTCGTCTTCGCCAGGGACGAGTATCCGAACCGCACCACCAACCCCGAGAAGATGGCGAAGCTCCGTCCCGCCTTCAAGCCCGACGGATCGGTCACGGCCGGTTCGTCCTCCGGCATCAACGACGGCGCCTCGTTCACCGTCGTCGCCTCCGAGGACGCGATCCGGACATACGGCCTCAAGCCGCTCGCCGAGATCGTCGCCGTCGGTCAGGGCGGCGTCGACCCCGCCTACATGGGCCTCGGCCCCGTCCCGGCGATCAAGAACGTCCTCCGCGAAGCCGGGATGACGCTCGCCGAGATGGAGGTCATCGAACTCAACGAGGCGTTCGCCGCGCAGAGCCTCGGCGTCGTCGCCGAACTGGCCGCCGAACACGACCTCGACGGCGCGGCGATCCTCGCGAAGACGAACCAGCACGGCGGCGCGATCGCGCTCGGCCATCCCGTCGGGATGTCCGGCAACCGCATCGTCGTCACCCTGATCCACGACATGATCAAGAACGACCGGAAGCTCGGGCTCGCCAGCCTCTGCATCGGCGGCGGGATGGGCACCGCCGTCGTCCTGAAACGCGCCTGACCGACATCGGAACACATTCTACCTACGGAGGGTACAACCATGAAACTACAGGGAAAGATCGCCGTCGTCACGGGCGGCGCCAAGGGAATCGGCATGGAGATCTGCAAGGCGTTCGCCCGCGAAGGGGCCACCGTCATCGCCGCCGACATGGGCGAGATGAGCTATCAGGAGGAACGCGTCGAGGGCTGGAAGCTGAACGTCACCGACGTCGCCGGCGTCCAGGCCTTCTTCGACCAGATCGTCGCCAAATACGGCCGGATCGACATCCTCGTCAACAACGCCGGCATCACCAAGGACGCGATGACGCGCAAGATGACGGACGAGATGTGGGACGCCGTCCTGAACGTCAACCTCAAGGGCGTCTTCAACCTCACCCGTCTCGTCGGCCCGCAGATGGAGACCATCGGCGGCGGTTCGATCATCAACATCTCCTCGGTCGTCGGCGTCTTCGGCAACATCGGCCAGGCGAACTACGCCGCCTCCAAGGCCGGCATCCTCGGCCTGACGATGACCTGGGCGAAGGAATTCGCCCGCAAGGGCATCCCGGTCCGCTGTAACGCGATCGCGCCCGGCTACGTCATGACCGACATCCTCAAGACGGTTCCGGAGGATCTTCTCCAGTCCTTCGCCAAGATGACGATGCTCGGCCGCCTCGGGCAGCCCGAAGAGATCGCCAAGGCGGCCCTCTTCCTCGCCTCGGACGATTCGTCCTACGTCACCGGCCAGACCCTGAACGTCAACGGCGGCATGCGCCTGTAATCCCCCATCCACCCCAAGGAGTGATACCCATGAAGACCCCAAGCGTCGGGATCGTCGGTACCGGCGTCTACATCCCCGAAGGCCGCATCACCGCGGCCGAGATCAGCGCCAGGACGAACGGCGTCTGGTCGGAGGCGGCCGTCGTCGAGAAACTCGGCATCCGGTCCAAATCGATTCCCGGTCCGGACGACGGCACCCAGGAGATGGGCGCCCGCGCCGCCATCGACGCCCTAGCCCGCACGGGCATGGATCCGAAGGACATCGACGTCATCCTGTGCGTCGGCGAGGAGTGGAAGGAATATCCCCTCACCACCTCCGCGCTCTACATCCAGGACAAGATCGGCGCCACGAACGCCTGGGGCATCGACGTCCAGAACCGCTGCTGCACGACCGTGTCGGCGATGAAGATCGCGCGCGACATGCTCGTCGCGGACGACGAGATCGAGGTCGTCATGGTCGTCGGCGGATACCGCAACGGCGACTTTGTCGACTACGCCGACAAGGACATGTCGATGATGTACAACCTCGGCGCCGGCGGCGGCGCGATCATCCTGAAGAAGAACTACGGCAGAAACCTCCTCCTCGGAAGCCACGTGATCGGCGACGGCTCGCTCTCCCGCACCGCGGGGGTCGAGATCGGCGGCATCTGCAACCCGATCACCGCCGAAAACTACCTCGAGGCGCGGAAGTCGCTCCGCCTGATGGATCCGGTGGCGATGAAGAACCGCCTGAACGAGGTCTCGATGCCGAACTGGTACAAGTGCATCGACGAGTCGCTCCGCAAGTCGGGACTCTCGCGCAAGGACATCGGCTATCTCGACATCCTCCACATCAAGCGCTCCGGACATCTCCAGATGGTGCGCGACCTCGGGCTCCGCGAGGACCAGACGATCTACCTCGAGGACTACGGCCACATCGGTCAGATCGACCAGATCCTCTCGCTCCATCTCGCGCTCGAGCGCGGGCTGGTGAAGGACGGCACCGTCGTCTGCATGCTCGCGGCCGGGATCGGCTACGTGTGGGCCGCGAACATCGTCCGCTGGGGGTCGCAGGATGCTTGAGAAACTCCTCTACGTCGTCCTCGGAGCCGTCGGCGTCTACTTCGCCGTCGACCTCCTCGTCTTCCGCCGCCTCGCCAAGCGCCCGCTCTACCGGACCCGGCTCCAGAACGCCCTGCTTCTGGTCGCGATCGTCGTCGGTCTGCTCCTCGCCATTCGCGAGATGACGCTCTATCTGTTCCTGCAGATCGTCTTCCTCAACATCGTCGAGATGTGCGTCCTCGTGCTCGCGACCACCGGCATCGTCCTGATCTTCAAGACGTCCGTGACCACCAACTTCGCCCAGGGGACGATCGCCACGGTCGGAGCCTACGCCGCCGCCAAGCTGATCATCCGGCTGACCGCCGAGACGGACCTGCCGACGACGACCAAGCTGATCCTGGCGATGATCGCCTCGGCGGTCGTGACGTTTCTGATCGGCCTCTTCATCGACACCGTCATCTTCCGCAACAGCAAGTACTCCAATCCCGTCGGAAAGCAGATGATCACGATGGGCATCGTCCTCGTGCTCTTCGGCCTGATGCCGGTCCTCTTCGGGCTCCTGCCGCTCACGATCGAGGCCTTCTCCTACGAAGGCCGGATCATCGAGATCCCGGGGATGATGCCTCTGTATCTGCCCTACCACAATCTGATCGCGCTCGCGATCACGGTGGGGATGCTCGTGCTCCTGTTCGCCGCCCTCCGCTTCACGAAATGGGGACTCGGCGTCCGCGCCACCGCCTCGAACGAGACGGTCGCCGGCATGATGGGAGTCAACACGAAGGTCATCACCGCGCTCAGCTGGGCGATCGCCGGCACCTTCGGCGGAGTCGCCGCCTTCCTCTTCGCTCCGATCGGATCGGGTCTCTCGGTCGCGTTCATGACGCCGGTCCAGGTCAACGCCTTCCTGGCGTCGATCCTCGGCGGCTTCTCGACCTTCGGCGGCCCGCTCGTCGGCGCCGTCATGATCAACCTGTTCTCCTCGATCGCGTCCGCGATCAACTCCGTCTGGACGAACGTCATCGTCTATGTGCTCGTCCTCCTGCTCGTGCTGGTGAAACCGCTCGGACTCTTCGGCAGGAAGACGGCCAAGAAGGTGTGACATGGCCCTCCTCGCGCTCCGTCTCAGGACGTTTGTGAAACGGTTGTCCGCCCTCTCCAGGCACCCCTACTTCGGGTTCGTCGTCTTCGGCATCGCGCTCGTCGTCCTCCGTCTTTTCGCCCTCGGCGGAATCGTCCCGAACAGCCTCGCGAAATCGCTCACGGTCACCATGATTTACGCGATCGTCGCCCTCGGATTCTCGCTTCTGCTCGGATATGCCGGCCTCGCGTCGCTCGGCACCGCCGGCTTCGTCGGTCTCGGCACCTACTTCATCGGTCATTTCTCCGGCACCCTCGGGCAGACCTTCGCGGTCACGCTTGCGGTCTCGCTCGCCGGCGCCGTCGTCCTCGGCGCGGTCGTCGGATTCATCTCGCTGAGGATCGAGGGCATGTATCTCGCGATCATCACCCTCGGCCTCTCGGAGATCATGCGCGAGATCTTCAAGAGCTTCACCGCCTTCACCAACGGCGTCAACGGTCTCGAATTCCGCAACTTCACGCTCTTCGGCGCGCCGGTGTCGGAATTCGCCGTCGACATGATCGTCATCGTCGTTTTCATCCTCCTCATCCTCGGGACCCTGAACATCATCAAGAGTCCGACCGGCAGGGCGCTCCTGGCGATGAAGAACAGCGACTCGGCCGCGCAGTCGATGGGCATCGGCCTGATGCGGCACCGCCTCCTCGCCTTCGTCCTGGCGACCCTCTACGCCGTCATCGGCGGCCTGCTCTACATGATGGACCAGAAGTTCTCGATCCCGACGACCTGGAGCCTCGACTTCTCGCTCAACATCCTCGCCGCGGTCGTCGTCGGCGGCGCCCAGTCGATCACCGGCATCATCCTCGGCACCTTCATGATCTTCGGTCTGAACATGACCGTCCTGAAGGAGATCGCGTTCTTCCGTGAGTTTCCCGACGCGACCTGGATCGTGAGCGGCCTCCTCATCATCCTCATCACCATGTTCTACCCCGGCGGCCTGATCCGCCTGATCAACGCGATCCGCTTCAAGCTGACCGCCGCGATCCGGAAAATCCGCGCGAAATGGAGAGCGTACCGCTATGGCGAAGATGATTGACGCGTTTTTGAACTCGCTTCGTCTCGACGCCGTCGCCCGTCGGCGCGAACAGCGCACGTTCCTCTCGGAATACCTTCCCATCCTCGAGAAGTCGATCGAGGTGAAAGCCGCATCCGCCATCGCCCGCCGGCAGCGCGACGACCTCGCCCGGCTTCATGACGCGGCGATCGCCGCGGGCATCGCCGAACCCACGATCGAGGCCGAACGGTCGGCCGCGCTCGAACGCATCCGCGTCCGCTTCGATTTGAAGCGGCGCGCCAACGCCCAGAACCGCAAGCGCGCCCTCGCGAAAAGGACCGCCTCCGAGCTCTTCGACGACGTGCTGGCGGAACTCGTTGCGGCCGAAGCCGCCGCCGTCGCCGACATCGAGCGTCGGTTCGCGCCGAGCGCGACCGACCTTCCCGCCGCGACGCAGGCCTATCGGTCGTTGCTCGCCGCCGTCACCGCCGACACCGCCGCCGTCGTCGGCGCGATCGTCCGCCGACGCGACCGCAGATTCGCGGTGGTGCGGTCGACCTACGCCGCAAAGCTCGCCCGCCTCGACGCAAGGATTGCGGAACTCGTCTCCGAACTCGAAACAAGTCCGCGCGACAGGCGCGAAACCGTGCTGCGGAGTCGCATCGCCGCCCTCACGAGGGCCCTCGACAAGAAGAGCGCCGCCGGCGCATCCGCCGCGGTACGGTCGAAGTACGCCGAGCGGATCGCCCGCATCGACGCCGGAATCGCGAAACGCACCGCAAGGCTCAATCCCGTCGGCGACGACGGAAACGGGAACGTCCTGCCCGACGGCGTGATCCTGAGCGTCCGCAACCTGACGATGCGGTTCGGCGGCCTGCGCGCCGTCGACGACCTCAGCTTCGACGTGAAGGAAGGCGAGATCTTCGGCCTGATCGGCCCGAACGGCGCCGGCAAGACGACGATCTTCAACTGCATCACCCGCTTCTACCGCGCGACCTCCGGCGAGATGTACTACCGCAAGAACCTGGGTCAGGTCATCCGCCTGAACGACTACCCGGTGCACGACATCATCCGCCAGGGCATCGTCCGCACCTTCCAGAACGTCGAGCTCGTCTGGGAACTCTCGATCCTCGACAACCTGCTCGTCGCCGCCCATACCGTCTACCGCACCGGCTTCTTCGGACAGCTCCTGCATACCCCGCGCCTGAAGCGCGAGGAGGAGGTCCTCCGCGCGAAGGCGCTGTCGGTCCTGAAGACCCTCGACCTGCTTCCCTATGCCTACGCGGTTCCCTACGGCCTGCCCTACGGGATCCTCAAGAAGATCGAACTGGCGCGCACCCTGATGGCCAGTCCGCGCCTGATCATCCTCGACGAGCCGGCCGCCGGTCTCAACGACCGCGAGACCGAGGACCTGGCGAAGCTGATCAAGCGGATCCGCGACGATCACCACGCCACGATCTTCCTCGTCGAACACGACATGGGGCTCGTGATGGACGTCTGCGACACGGTCTGCGCGATCTCCTTCGGCAAGATGCTCGCGATCGGAACGCCGGCCGAAATTCAGGCCGACAAGGCCGTCAAGAGCGCCTATCTCGGGGAGGAATCGTGATGGCACGCATCCTGGAAATCCGCGACCTCGTGGTCGACTACGGCATCATCCGCGCTGTCAAGGGCATCAACCTGTCCGTCGAGAAGGGAACCATCGTCGCCATCCTGGGCGCCAACGGCGCCGGCAAGACGACGACGATCAAGGCGATCGACGGCGTCGTCCGTCCCTCTTCCGGATCGATCGTCTTCGATGGCAGGAACATCACCGGCAAGCCGTCCTACCGGCTCGCCTCCAGAGGCATCATCCAGTCCCCGGAAGGCCGCATGATCCTGAAGGGCCTGACCGTCGAGCAGAACCTGATGGTCGGCGCCTATTCGCTCAAGCCGGAGCGCCGCGCGACCGTCGGCAAGGACGGCCTGCCGCGTTTCAAGCGGATCTCCGTCCGCCGCCGTCGCAGGGAGGCGCTCGACGAGGTCTACGGCTACTTTCCGGTCCTGCGCGAGCGCCGCACCCAGCAGGCGTCGACGCTCTCCGGCGGCGAGCAGCAGATGCTCGCGATCGGCCGGGCGCTGATGGCGCGGCCGAAGCTGCTCCTCCTCGACGAACCCTCGCTCGGTCTCGCTCCCCTGATCGTCCAGGAGATCTTCGCCATCATCCGGAAGATCAAGGCCGACGGCAACACCATCCTCATGGTCGAACAGAACGCCTACCAGACCCTCAAGATCGCGGACTATGTCTATGTCCTCGAACTCGGGAAGGTCAAGACCGAAGGCAAGGCGGAGACGATGCTCGCGGACGCGGCGCTCGTCGAAGCCTACCTCGGCAAGCAGAAGTAACCAAGACAGGGAAATCGCCGGTGAAGCCGGCAGAAAATAAAAAGGAGAAAACATGAAGAAACTAGTTCTGATCGCGTCATTCATGCTTCTGGCGTTTGCGTTCGTCGGTTGCGAACTCGCGACGACCGAAGCCCCCGTCGTCACCACGACGTCCGGCGCCGTCGTCACCACAACGACCGAAGCCCCGATCACCACGACCACCGAGGCCCCGATCGTCGTCCAAGGCGTCACCGCCACCTCGATCAAGGTCGGCAACACCGCCGCCACCTCCGGTCCGTACGCCGCCGTCGGCGTGCCGTTCAACGAAGGCATGAAGGCCGTCTTCGCCCAGGTCAACGCCGCGGGCGGCATCGATGGCAGGACCATCCAGTTCGTCACCTACGACGACACCTTCAACGCCGCCACCGGTCTCGCCTTCACCGAGACGCTGATCGAGGAGGACGAAGTGTTCGCCCTCGTCGGCCACTTCGGCACTCCGACCGTCGGCGCCACCCTCGCGCTGATCCAGGAAGTCGGCATCCCGATGGTCTACGCCGCGACCGGCATCAACGGCCTCTACTTCGCCGAGTCCGTCGGCAATCCCGTCATGGCGGTCCAGCCGATCTACATGACCGACGGCCGCATCATGGCCGCCCGCGCGATCAAGGAAGCCGTTTACGGCGTGAACGGTGACGAAGAACTCGCCGCCGGCGCCAAGATCGGCGTCATCTACACGAACGACGACGTCGGACTCTCGATCAAGGCCGGCATCGAAGCTGAAGCCGAAATCCTCGGCAAGACCGCCGACATGGTCTACCAGGCGATCACCGCCGGCACGTACAACACCGCCGTCACCATCCTGCGCGCCTCCGGCTGCGCCGCGGTCATCCTCGCGATGAACCAGGAACCGTTCGGCTACGCCCTCACCTCGATGGCCAACCTCGCCTACAACGTCCCGATCTTCACGTCCTACGTCAACGCCGACGTCACCGCCGTCGACCACCTCCGCTACAACGTCGCCCGGCCGATCTACACGAACGCCTGGCTCGACACCTCCACCGAGGCCGGACTCGCCGGCTACATGGCCTTCGCCGGCGCGATGACCGCCAACGGCCAGGCCCAGTACGCCCTGAACGCCTACGCGATGGCCGGCTACATCGCCGCCACCGTCTTCGTCGAAGGCCTCCAGCGTGTCGCCGACGCCGAAGTCGAGCTGACCTGGGAGAACTACATCGCCGCCATGGAAGACAGCGAGATCGCCATCCCGATGGGCGGCGTCGTCGACTTCTCCGGCGGACACCGCTGGGGCATCGCCGCGATGTCGCTCCTGAAGTACGGCTTCTCCTACGGCGACAACCCGGCGACCACCGACGTCGTCGAGACCGACTTCCTCCGCGAAGCGTTCGCCAAGGTCCGCGAGATCGAAACGATCGCGACGATCGAAGCCAAGTAATCCGCGCAAACGAATTCCGCATGAACCGTCAAGGGAGAACCGGCCGCCGGTCTCCCTTGACGCGCATGCGCAGAGCCTGAAAGGACAAGAGCCCATGTACGGAAAAAACCCCCGGAAGATCACCGTCGACGAGGCGATCGCGCTCGTCAAGTCGGGCGACGAGATCGTCGTCGGAATGGCCGCGAACGAACCGCAGCTGTTCATGTCCAACCTCCACAAGGCCGGCGACCGCGTCACCGGCGTCACCGTCACCAACTGCCTTCCGATCGCGAACGCAGAATTCTTCATGGACGAGAAATGGCGCAAGAACTTCAGCCTCGACGGCTGGTTCTACACCAACGTCCTGCGCAAGGTCCACGAACACGGAAACATCTCGTTCATCCCGAACCATCTCCATTTCGCCGGGACGAAACGTCTCTTCCATAAAAAGCCCGACCTCTTCGTGACGGCGGCGACGCCGCCGGACAAGCACGGCTTCATGTCGCTGTCGCTCTCGAACGTCTACGAGAAGCAGATGATCGAGGCGGCGAAGATCGTCGTCGTCGAGATCAACCCGAACTTCCCGCGCACCTACGGCGACCTCGAGGTCCATCTCTCCGATGTCGACTACCTCGTCGACGCCGACTATCCGGCGCCGACGATTCCGAACGCCGTTCCGACCGAGAAGGACACGATCATCGGCAATTTCGTCGCCGAACGGATCCACGACGGCGACACCATCCAGCTCGGCATCGGCGGAATGCCCAACGCCGTCTCGAAGGCGCTCTTCGGGAAGAAGGACCTCGGCATCCATACGGAGATGTTCACCTCCGGGATGGTCGACCTGATCAAGGCCGGCGTCATCACCGGACGGAAGAAGACCCTCCATCCCGGAAAACACGTCTGCGCCTTCGCCTTCGGCACCCGGGAACTCTACGACTTCATCGACCAGAACCCGTCCGTGATGATGCTTGCGGGCTCGTACGTGAACGACCCCGCCGTCGTCGGAAAGAACGACAACATGGTCTCGATCAACTCGACGCTCGAGATCGACCTCACCGGCCAGTGCTGCTCGGAGTCGATCGGCACCCGCCAGTTCTCCGGCACCGGCGGCCAGAGCGACACCGCGATCGGCGCCCAGAACGCCAGAAACGGGCGTTCCTTCATCTGCCTCTACTCCACCGCCCAGGTCAAAAACCCGGCCACCGGCGAGAAGGAGGAGACCTCCAAGATCGTCGCCACGCTCAAGCCGGGCGCGGCCGTCTCGCTCTCCCGGAACGACGTCGACTACGTCGTGACCGAATACGGCGTCGCCGCCCTCCGCGGCACGAACATCCGCGAGCGCGCGCAGCTTCTCATTTCGATCGCCCATCCGAAATTCCGCGAACAGCTGACCCGCGAGGCGATCGAGGCGGGCTACCTCCATGAGCTTTTTTGAGCATCGCGGGAAGCGCGTCTTCTACACGACCGACGGGGCGGGCAAGCCGCTTCTGATCCTGAACGGGATCATGATGTCGACGAAGAGCTGGACGCCGTTCGTCCGCTCGCTGTCCACCGCCAACACGCTTTTCCGCGTCGACTTCTTCGACCAGGGGCAGAGCGACCGGCTCGAGGGCGAGACCTACACCCAGGACGTCCAGGTCGACCTGCTCGTTGGACTCCTCGACCACCTCGGCCTTGAAAAGGCCTCGTTCGTCGGGATCTCCTACGGCGGCGAAGTCGCCATCCGGCTCGCGATCGCATATCCCGACCGCGTCGACCGCCTCGTCCTCTTCAACACCACCGCCGCCACCGGCCCCTGGCTCAGGGACATCGGCCGCGGCTGGATCGCGACCGGCCGCACCCGCGACGGCGCCGCCTATTACCAGACGACGATCCCGGTCATCTATTCCCCGCACTACTACCGTTCCCGCCTCGAGTGGATGAAGAACCGCGAGAAGCTGCTCGTACCGATCTTCTCGACGCCAGCTTTCCTCGACGCGATGGAGCGTCTCACGCTCTCGGCCGAGGACTACGACGTCAAGGCCGACCTCGGCAGGATCAGGGCCAAGACGCTCATCGTCTCGGCCGAGGAGGACTACCTCACCCCGGTCGACCGGCAGGAGGAGCTCTACCGCCTGATCCCCGGCTCCGAATGGATCAAGATCCCGGTCGCCGGCCACGCCTCGATGTACGAACGCCCGCTCCTGTTCGCGACCCTCGTCACCGGGTTCGTGAACGTCGCGGACACCGAATACCAGATCTGACCAGGGAGGAAACCTCATGAAGAAGCAGATCCGCCTCGCCAACGGCGAGACCTACGCGTATCTCGAAAGCGGAACGGGACCGAAGACGCTGGTCCTGATCCACGGCAATCTGTCCTCGTCGCTCTACTACGAGCCGCTGATCGCGCGGGTTCCGGCGGACCTGCGCGTGCTCGCCCCCGACCTGCGCGGTTTCGGCGACTCCACCTACCTCGCCCGCGTCGGGTCTCTCAGGGAACTCGCCGGCGACGTGAAGCAGTTCCTCGACGCCCTCGGCGTCACGCGGGCCGCGATCCTCGGATGGAGCCTCGGCGGGGGCGTCGCGATGGAGTTCGCGGCGGCCTGGCCCGAGGTCACCGAACGGCTGATCCTGATCGATTCGACGACCCACCGCGGCTACCCGATCTTCAGGAAGAACGCGGCCTTCCAGCCCGAGGTCGGCAAGGCCTACGCCTCCGCCGACGAGATGGCCCTGGACCCGCTCCAGGTGAAGCCGGTCGTCGACGCGATCGCGGCGCAGAACGCGGCGTTCCTCACCTACATCTACGACGTCACGATCTACGCGAAGAACAAGCCGACCCCCGAGGAGAACGCCCGCTGGATCGGCGAGACCATGAAGCAGCGCAACCTGCCGGACGTCGACTTCGCGCTCGCGAGCCTGAACATGGCGTCCGAACCGAACTTCTACGGCCCCGGGAACAACGCGATCGCGAGGATCCACTGCCCCGTCCTGCATTTCTGGGGGACGCTCGACCGGACCGTCCCGGAAGCGATGGTCCAGGACAACATCCGGGCGATCCCGGGTCCCTCGACGTACGTCCGGTTCGAGGACTGCGGCCACTCGCCGCTCGTCGACAAGCCCGACGAACTCGCCGAACACATCGTCCGTTTCCTCCTTTGAGCGCCTATTGACGCTCCGTTTCACCCGCGGGACGCGCAGGCCGCGCGTCCCCGGGCGAGACGTCTTCGGGGGAATGCCGCTTTTTCCCCGGATTTGCAGCCGAATTGCGGATGAAATCGCGCGAAATATGAAAAAATCGATCCAATCCGCTTGACAATGCCGAAAATCGGATTTATAATTACTTCCGTAAAGAGCAAAACTAGAGAAATCTAGCGACGCAAAGCTATAGGGCCTTCGCAAGATGGCAGCCAGTTGCCGTTATCTGATTCTGAGATGAGGGCGCTTTTTTATTTCCAGGGACGCGGTGTATCCACATCGCGCGGTTCTGGCATAAGGAGCGCACCCCGTCGGAAAAGGATGGTGGCTTTTTTATTAGGTTGGAAAGCCACATCCGACGTCGGAACGGGGGGATGGACGCACGGTATGAGCCTCAGAACGAAACTGGCGCAGCGCGTCGTCGCCGCGTCGCGGGCCGCCCGGGTCGCGAAAGCCAGCCGGTGGGGCATCATCGCCAGCGGCGTCCTCACCTTCCTGATCTTCGCGATCTCGTACTACGGCCAGGTCGTCGGCAACTTCACCTTCACCGTCGACCGCATGGCACAGAGCGCCGGCATCACCCTCTACGAGAGCGCGGTCACGCGGGAATACACCTCCCGCCTGATCTCCGGCAAGGTCGAAAGCGCCGACGGCATGACCGCCCTGTGCGGAACCGAATACTCGACGTTCGAACTCGGTCACGACGTCTGCGTCCCGGACGATTCGTACCTGACTTCGGTCGACGGGTCGAACAACGGCGAATCGCTGATGGTGTACACCTTCTACCTCGAGAACGCGGGCGACCTGATGGTCGACATGCAAGCCGCGATCACGGTGGTGTCCGCCACCAAGGGCGCCGAAGAGGCGATCCGCGTCCGCGTCATCTTCGACGACGTGGGTCTCACCTTCGCCAAGCTCCAGACGGACGACGGCGACCGCCCCGGGGAACCGGAGATCGGCACCGAACCGTTCACGAGCATGACGACGGTGATGACGAAGAACTACACCGCCCTCCAGCCGGGCGCCGTCCTCAAGATCACGGTCGTCCTGTGGTTCGAGGGCGAGGACGCCGACCACAACCTGAACATCGTCGGCGGCGGCATCAAATTCCAGATGGACTTCACGGTGACCCACGTTTACGAGGAGTTCTAAGGGTCGGCAGCAAGATTCGACAGACAAAGTGTTATACGAAAAAAAAGATAGATAGGGAAAAGGAGAAAAATCATGAAATCACTCAGAAACAAGATCATCCTGTCCGGACTCGTCCTGCTCTTCGCCCTGGTCGCCACGATCGGCTCGACCTTCGCCTGGTTCACCGTGTCCAATACCGTCACCGTCGCTGCGATGCAGCTGAACGTCAAGACCTCCGAATCGCTCCTCATCAAGGTCTACGAGAACGAAGTCGGCGACGAAACCGCCTTGCTTGATGCCAACAACTACAAGGCAAACCTCGCTCTGACCGACATCACCGACCCGGAAGGCGACGGCAACAGCACCCATGCCGCCACCGAGCTCTACTGGAATCTCTCGACCTGGTACATGACCGATGTCACCGCAACGACCGCCCTTGATGGAACCACGCTCGGGAACGTCAAGGACCTGCGCACGCTGAATATCGATACCAAGGCTTGGTCCGCCACCGGCACGACCGTTGCCAATAGCGCGACCGGCAACTTCGTCGAACTCAAGTTCTGGGTCCTCTCGCAGGGCACCGGCACCGAGGACGTCGTCCTCTCCGACCTCGCGATCGACACCGTCGTCGCGAACTCCGATACGCAAGACAACATCGTGAATGCCGTCCGTCTCGCGACTTGGGTTTCCCAGACCGAAGAGAATGCCGTTGATGGCACCGCGTTCATCTACTCAGAAGATCCGGATTACGACTTCACCTTCACCGCCGGTATGAGAGGATATGACTCCGGTGTTCCCACCAACAACTCGATTCTTGCCGATTCCCGCGATGATCTCGTGACGGCGCACGCCTTGTTCAAGGGTTCCGCCGACGTCGCCGACGTCTCTGGAGATACCCTCGCCGAAGCGGATGTCATTTACACCCTTTCGCAGAACATTCCGACCCTCTTCACGGTCCGCATCTACATCGAAGGCTGGGATTCCGACACCACCAACGGCGTGCTCGCCGCCGCTTTCAACATCTCCTTCAAGTTCTCGCTCCAGGACATCGCCTGATAATCCTTCTTCAGGACACATATCATATGAAGGAGGCATGATACCATGACAAACCTGAAAACCAAAGTCATCATGACGGGTCTCGTCCTGCTGTTCGCGATCATCGCCTCGTTCGGTACGACCTTCGCCTGGTTCACGGTGTCCAACACCGTCGAAGTCGGTCAGATGCAGATCAACGTCAAGACCGACACCTCGCTCCTCATCCGCGTCTACGACGGGGAGTTCGAGGGCGACGCCGCGCAGGACCTCCTCGACGAGGAGAGCCTGCTCGACGCGGCGACGTACCGCAACAATCTCGTTTCCACCGACATCACCGACACGACCGAGTACGCCGGCCTCGCCGGCTACCGGCTCGGCCCGGTCACGGCCGCCAACGCCGCCTACGACGACCTCGACGGCCAGAATCTGAAGACGCTGAACGTCATCACCAAGGCGCTCACGACCACCACCAACGCGAACTCGCCCACCGGCGATTTCGTCGAACTCAAGTTCTGGCTCCTGTCCCAGGTGTCCAACAACACGATCTACCTGTCCGACCTGGCCGTCACGGTCGAGGCGGCCACGAACGATCTCGACACCCAGGACAACGTCATCTACGCGGTCAATCTCGCCGTCTGGATGTCGCAGGAGCTCGATGCTCCGGTCGTCAATCCGGCCCTGATCTTCAGCACCAACCCGGACTACGCCTTCGCCTTCACCGCCGGCATGCGCGGCGCCGCCGACACGCCCGACGAGCCGACCATCTCCGGTCCGTACTCGCTGACCGTCGACCAGCGCACCGCGCTGATCGGACAGCACTCGCTCTTCTACGGACTCGATTCCGCCAACATCTCCTCGTCGACGGTCCCGACCGCGCTCGCAGCCCTCAACGCCGACACGCCCTCGCTCATCACCGTACGCATCTACATCGAGGGCTGGGACGCCCAGACCACCAACGCCATCCTCGCGTCCAAATTCAACGTCTCGTTCAATTTCGAGATCATCGAATGAGTTCGATCCCGGTCCTCCCCGCCGTCCGACGGCGGGGAGACGGAATCGACGGAAAGAAGGCAACTGAATGAGCTCATTCAAGAAAAAGATCCTTCTCGCGGGCATGGTCGCGATCTTCTCGTTTCTCACCATGATCGGCGCCACCTACGCCTGGTTCACGATCGGCCTGGCGTCCGCCGTCGGTCCGATCGACATGACGATCCAGACCTCGACGTCGCTCATGATCATGATGGACGACATGAGCGCCGGCGGTTACGACTACGGCGATCCGACCGACAAGGCGTACCTCGACAACCCCGCGAACTATGTGACGTTGCTGACGAACGACGCGATCAAGGCCGAGTATCTCTTCGACAGCATCGTCTTCCAGCCGATCACGACCGAAGACGGCGCCTCCTGGATCCGACAGGACCTCACGACCGCGGCGTCCGCCGATCCGGCAGTTCCCGGCCAGTACATCGAATTCTCGGTCTGGCTGTTGTCGCAGGACAAGGCCGTGACCGTCGCCGTCATGAACTACGAGGCTTCCGCCGCGAACGTCAATCCGCTCCAGGACGCGGTCGTCGACTGCGTAAGGCT
>JBAZNL010000011.1 GCA_041649275.1 Candidatus Izemoplasmatales bacterium | reverse complement strand
TTGGACAGCGAGGCGTTGATCGTGTCGATGTCGTAGGAGATGACGCTGATGATGTCGCCCGTCTGATGCCGGTCGAAGAACCCGACCGGCAGCGAGGCGAGCTTGTCGAAGGCGTCCTTGCGCATCCGGTAGACGATGTTCCGGCTCAGCCGGATCATCAGGAGCGCGAGCAGGTATCCCAGCGCCGACGACATCACGTAGAAGCCGACCATCATCCCGACGTAGCGGAAGACGACCGCGAAGTCGACGCTTCCGGCCCCGGGTTCGATCGCGTCGATCGCGTAGCCGGACAGTTTCGGACCGACAAGCGAAAGAAGGTTGCTCGCGACGCTCAGGACGAAGGCCAGAAGCAACAGCCATTTGTACGCATAGAAGTATTTTCCGAGGCGGCGGAGGATAAGCGTCGTCTTGACGGTGGGACGTTCGAACTTGCCGCTTCCGGCGATGCCCTTGCCGAAATCGGGACCGGTCTTCGGACTCATCGCGCCGTCCCTCCCATCTGCACTTCGTAGATCTCGCGATAGCTCGCGCAGGACGAGAGCAGTTCGCGGTGCGTGCCGTAGCCGATGGCCTTTCCCTCGTCGAGGACGAGGATCGCGTCGGCGTTCTTGATCGTGCTCACGCGCTGGGTGACGATGATCGAGGTCGTGTCGCCGTACTCCTTCGACAGCGCGCGGCGGAGGGCCGCGTCGGTCTTGTAGTCGAGCGCGCTCGAGCAGTCGTCGAGCAGCAGGATCTCGGGGTGGGCGGCGAGCGCGCGGGCGATCAGAAGACGCTGCTTCTGGCCGCCGCTCAGATTCGCGCCCTTCACCGTCAGGACGTGATCCAGTCCTTCCGGCCGTTCGGCGATGAAATCGGCCTGGGCGGTCTTCGCCGCGGCGACGATTTGCTCGTCACCGAGCGCCCGGCCGAAGTCGATGTTCTCGCGGATCGTGTCCGCGAACAGGAAGTCGTTCTGGAAGACGACGCCGAACTTCGTGTGAAGGACCTCCGTAGGCATGCCGTCGAGGCGGTCGCCGTCGATCCGGATCTCGCCCCGGTCGGGGTCGTAGAACCTTAGGAGCAGTTGCAGAAGCGTGGTCTTGCCGCTGCCGGTGGGACCGATCACGCCGAGCGTCTGGCCGCGCTTCAGGGCGAAGCTGACGTCGGACAGGTTGTTCTGGATCTTGTTGTAGGAAAAGTCGACGTGACGGAAGACGATGTGGTCTTCACCGTCCTCGTGGTCACGTTCCGCGGTCGCCATCGTGTCCGGCGCATCCAGGACCTCGGCGATGCGCCGGGCGCTGGCGGCGCCCTTGGAATACATCATGAAGAGGCGCGACACCATCATCAGGGCGTTCAGGATGAGGGCGAAGTAGCTCAGGAAGGCGATGATCGTCCCCGGTTGCGAGACGCCGGCGTCGACGCGGAAGGCGCCGACGACGATCACGAGCGACAGTCCGACGTTCAGGAGCACGTTCATCGCCGGATTGGTGATCGCCATCAGGTTGCCGGCGCGCTGGTCCTTGCGGATCAGACGGCGGTTCGCCTCGTCGAAGCGCTCCTTCTCGTATTCGGTCTTGGAGAGCGCCTTGATGACGCGGACGCCGGTCATGTTCTCCTGGACCTTGCGGACGAGCTGGTCGAAGGCGACCTGCGTCTCGGTGTAGCGCGGGATGCCCCGCTTGGAGACGTACCAGACGACGAGCGAAAGCAGCGGCAGGGTGCCGACGAGGACGAGCGTGAGCATCGGCTCGAGCGTGAGCGAGACGAAGATCCCGCCGAGCAGGATGATCGGCGCGCGGATGCCGAGACGCTGCATCCGGTCGATCATCGTATGGACGTTGTAGGTGTCGGAGGTGAGCCGGGAGATGAGCGACGGGATCGTAAAGCGGTCGGTCTGCGCGCACGAGAGGGCCGAGACGCGTTCGAAGAGATCGTGACGGAGACGTTCGGTGATGTCCCGCGAGATCTTCGTCGACATCCGGTTGGCGACGATGTTCCCGACGAGCGCGAGCGCGGAACAGAGGACCATGAGGGCGCCCCAGAGGAAGACGGCGTTCATGTCCCCCGAAGGCACCGCGTCGTCGAGGATAGTCGAAAGCATCCACGGCAAAAACAGTTCGATGACCGTGGCGGCGAACTTGATGAAGATCTGCAGGCTCATCACCGGCAGATGCGGCCGGACGAACCCCCAGACGCGCTTCATCGGGCGTCTTCCTTCCGTTTCGCGTCGCGGGCCTCGGCCCTCGCCGCGACGCGTTCGAGGAGGGCGTTCAGGGTTTCCGTCTCCGCGGGGGTGAACTCCGCGCAGAGATAGTCGCTGTATTCCCGAAGGACGGCCCGCACGCGCGGCAGCGCCTCGATCGCCTTCGCGGTCGGATGCACCTCGATCACGCGCCGGTCGTCGGCGCTTTTCCGTCGCTCGACGTAACCAAGCCGTTCGAGCAGGACGAGTTGCCGCGTGACATTGCTGCGATTCACGTGGAGACGCTGCGCGAGCCGCTCCTGCGAGATCCCGGGCTGGCGGCAGAGATGCAGGATGTAGCTGCTCTGGTAACCGTTCAGTCCGAGGTCGGCGAGTCGATCGCCGTGGAATTGGATCGCGCATCGCGCGGTGACGCTGATGTACTTCATGCATCCGGTCATACGGGTCCTCCGTCGTGTCTTATCGTTGCGCACGCAACAGATTCAGTTTACTACGGTTTCGCCGAAAGTCAAATGGATTCGGTAAAAAAAGCGAAAGAAAGACCGTCCGGAGAACGGACGGTCGGATCGATCCAGCAGGGATGTCAGACCCTGTCGAGCAGACGCTGCATGGTTTCCGCGAAGGCACCGACGTCCTGGCCGTCGACGAGCGCGTGGTGCGCCGCGACCGAAAACGGGATCAGCGTCCGGCCGAGGACGTCGCGGTACTTTCCCCACGTCAGGCGCGGGAAGGAATCGTCGGGGTTCCCGGGCATCGCGTGTTCCACCGCGGTGAACGAAACCCAGGGCATGCTGGTGATGAAGTAGAGGTCGTCGACGCCCGGCTCGTCGGCCACCGAGACCGACTTGCGGGCGATCTCCGACAGGCGCTCCGCCGTGGCGATGAAGGTCGCCTCGTCCTCGTGGTACGGGACCGTGAGGAACCGGAAGACGCCTTTGTCGGTCATCATCGTGAACGACGGGCGGCAGGTCTCGTGCAGGACGACGGCGTCGCCGCGGAGACGGAGACGGAACGCCTCGACGGCGTTCGCCGCGGCCGTCGCCACGCGCGTGAACGACAGGAAGAACGGCTTCCCTTCGGCCTTGATCCGCGCGAGGAACGCCGTCAGGTCGAGGTCGAAGCAGACGTTGAAGAAAGGATCGCGGTAATTCTTGAAAAGCTCGTAATGGGCGCGGCGGTTCCAGGTGTTCGGGTCGATCGTCTTCACGGCCTCGAAGCCTTTCCCGTCATTCGCCTTCCGGCTTGTCTTCGTCCGTTTCCGGCGTCTGCGTCTCGATCAGGGAAGGATCGGCGGGGGCCGGTTCCTCTTCCGCCGGCCGGATCACGTAGTCGTCGGGGTTCACGGTGTTCTGGAAGAGGGCGCGGGCGCGCAGGGCGGTGTGGTGGTTCTTGCCGTTGGCGATGACGAAGGCGAGCTTCTTGTCCATCGCTTCGACGTCGCCGACCTGACGGTCGTAGAGGGCGAGGCGGTACTGGTGGATGAGTTTGGTGGAGATGTAGCCGTCGTCGCGGTTGAAGTGCTTCTCCATCACTTCGCGGTAGTGCTCCGGATCAAGCGAGAGCTTGTCGAGGGCTTCGAGGATCTCGAGGTAGTTGGCCGCATAGCCTTGATATTTCGGCGCGATCCGCGACTGGATCCCGCGCAGGCGCTCAAGCCCCTCCTTGAAGGCGGCCTCGTCGCCGAGCTCGAACTCGGCATAGCAGACGAAGGAGACGATCAGGACGTGGTAGACGCCGTCGAGCCGGTCGAGGCGGATGCCGTTGAACGTGCGGACCGCGGCTTCGTAATCGCCCTTGTAGTAGAGACCCATGCCGAGGTACATCGCATAGATCGCGGCGATCTTGTCGGTGGGGGCGTTCTCGACGCCCTCGCGGGCGAGTCGGACGGCCTCCTCGACGTCGAGGTCGTAGTCGACCAGCATCGTGAACTTGGTGCCGAAGACCTGGAGCGGTGCGAACATGCGGGTGCGCAGGACGGTGAAGGCGGTCATCGCGACGAGCGCGATCCAGAGCCAGTATTCGGACTTTCCGAAGAGCGCGTTCAGGACGATCGCGGCGACGCTCGCGACGCCGATCAGGACGATGACGATGATGTATTTCTTGCGGTTGAACATGGGGGATCCTTCCTTTCTCAGATATCGTTTCCCAGGACGATGTCCTCGTCCTCGAAAAGGTACAGTCCGAACGTCTCGGCGACGTCCATGAAGATGTCGATGATGCCGTAAAGTTCGAAGTCGACGTCGCCGACGACGTCCTTCACGACGCTGTCGACGTAGACGCCGAGGTTCTCGTCGATCCCGGTCTTCGCGTCGAGGATGTCCTCGAGGAAATCGAGCAGGTCTTCGAGCTTCTTGGGGTCGTAGTCGGCTTCCTTCTCCTCGAGCTCGTAGCGGACGTCCTCGACGAACAGGATGTGGTTCACCGCCGGGGCGTACTCCATGAAGACGTGCAGGTCGCCCTTGAACTTCGTCTCGAGGTAGAGCTTGCACGATTCGAACTGGTCGTGGAGGAATTCGAGACCGACGTGGAAGATGCGCTCGAGGTCGGAGTCGAACTGCATGCGGTCGCCCTTGACCTCCTGATACACGTGGTCGAGCACGGCATACACCGGCAGGAACCGATCGTAGAGCGGCGAATCATGCTCCTTCAGCTCCATGTAGAATTCGTGGTTTTCGGCGATCCAGGCGAGATATTCGCGGAACAGGTAATCCATGCGTTTCCTCCGTGGCGGGTCGTAAGAGAAGGAAAAACCACTAGCGCGTAGTGGTTTTTCGCAAATCAGGCTTTGTTGGCGGAACCGAACAGGTTGATCTTCTCCCTGACGGCGGCCTTGATCGCCTCGTAGCCGGGGGCGAGCAGCTTGCGCGGATCGAATCCCTTCGCCTTCGTGTCGAGATCCTTGCCCTCTTCGACGTACTTGCGGGTCGCGGCGGCGAAGACGAGCTGGCATTCGGTGTTGACGTTGATCTTGGCGACACCCAGGGAGATCGCCTTCCGGATCATCTCGTTCGGGATGCCGGTACCGCCATGGAGCACGAGCGGCGTGGCGGGGACTTTCTTCTTGATCGCGGCGAGGGTATCGAAGTCGAGACCCTTCCAGTTCGGCGGATAGATGCCGTGGATGTTGCCGATGCCGGCGGCGAGGATCGTCACGCCGAGCGCGGCGATGCGGGCACATTCGTCCGGATCGGCATGTTCGCCGCGGCCGTGGACGCCATCCTCTTCGCCGCCGATGGCGCCGACTTCGGCTTCGATCGACAAGCCTTTGGCGTTGCACAGGGCGACGAGTTCGGTGGTCTTCCTGACGTTCTCGTCGATCGCGAACTCCGACCCGTCGAACATGATCGAGGGGAAGCCCGCATCGATCGCCTTGAGGGCGCCTTCGTAGGTGCCGTGGTCGAGGTGGACGGCGACGGGAACGGTGATCTTGAGCGAATCGACCATCGCGGCGCACATCGCGACGACGGTCTTGTAGCCGGTCATGTACTTCGCGGCGCCTTCGGAGACGCCGAGGATGACCGGAGAGTTCAGTTCCTGCGCGGTCGTGAGGATCGCCTTGGTCCATTCGAGGTTGTTGATGTTGAACTGGCCGACGGCATAGCCTTCCTTGAACGCTTTGGTGAGCATTTCCTTGACGGAAACAAGTGCCATATGATGCCTCCATGGGTGTTGATTCGTGTCTTTTTCCAACCTCCATTATACAGAATGGGAGGTTGAAAGTAAAGGCAATTCCCCCAACGCGGCGGGAGATGAAAAGGGACCGGCCTAAGCCGGTCCCGGAGGGGAAACGTCAGATGCCGGCGACCGCCATCGAGGCGATCTTGACCGACGGCGTGGTGATGCCGTAGTAGCCGGTCTTCGAGTCGTCGGCCACGCCGACGACGTCCTTCATCATCTGGACGAAGTTCCCGGCGACGGTCACGAGCGCGACCGGCGCGCCGATGATGCCATCCTCGATGACGAAGCCCGAGGCCTGGAGTGAGAAGTCGCCGGAGATCGGGTTGGCGCCGGCGTGGGCGCCCTGGACGTCCTTGATCCAGAGGCCCTTCTTGCAGGATTTCAGGAGTTCTTCCGGTTTCGACGTTCCCGGCAGGAACTTGAGGTTGACGGCGGCGACGGCGGATCCGAAGCCGTTGCCGGTCGAGGCGACGCCGTCCTTCTTCGCGGTCACGAGGTTGTAGAGGAAGGTCTTCAGTTCGCCCTTGTCGATCATCGCCTTGTAGCGGGTCGCGACGCCTTCGTCGTCGAACGAGCGGGAGCGGCTCGATTTCGCCTGGAACGGATCGTCGACGATCGAGACCAGCGGCGAGCCGACGACGGTGTTGAGCTTGCCCTTGAGCAGCGACATGTTCTTCTGCACGGCTTCGGCGGAGAAGATGCCCTGGAAGGCCGAAAGCAGGGTCGCGAGCGCGTCGGCGTGGAAGACGATCTCGTACGCGCCGGTCGGGACCGGTTTCGCGCCGAGCGCCTTGACGGCGTCGCTCACGATCGCGCCTGCGAGCTTCTCGGGGACGAAGTCGGCCGGGTCGTTGGAGACCACGAGGTCGAAGGAGGTACGCTGGTCGGCTTCGTTCTTGACGATCGCGGAACCGCCGAACATCGCCGAATTGACGACGTTCTCGAGCTTGAGGCCCTTCGTGTTCTGAAGGAGGACCTTGCGGGTTGTCTCGGTATACATCGACTCGACGATCGTGACCAGCGGATCGGCGGCGTGCATCGCCTTGTCGAGCGCCTTGACCTTGGCGATCTTGAGGGCGACGTCCTCATTCGTGAGATTCTCGTTCAGCAGGCCGTCGAGCTTGGCGTATTCCTTGTCGCCGGCGTAGATGATCGCGTCGTCGAGCGAATCGATGATCTTCGCCGATTCGATGACGGCGTCGACGATCGTCGGAATCAGCGAATCGTCGAGGACCTCGGTGACGTAGCTTCCCATCTTGCCGTTGTAGACGCCGCGGACGGTCATGCTCGACGTGTCGGCGATCTCGTACTTGTCGAGTTCGCCGTCGAAGACCTCCAGCGAGAGTTCGCTTCTGTTGGAGAGGAAGACGGAGACGTCGCTTACGCCTTTCGCCTTGGCTGATTTGAAAAGCAGTTCGATGTTCATCATCGTCATTTCCCTCCCTTGCGGCCGCCGACCGTGATCGACGAGACGCGGATGGTCGGCTGCCCGACGTCGGCCGGGATCGAACCCGAGGACGAACCGCACATGCCGCGCGCGCGGTCGAGGTTGCCGGCGATCATGTCGATGTTCCAGAGGATCTTCGCACCGTTGCCGACGAGCGAGGCGCCGCGGACCGGTTCGGCGATCTTGCCGTTCCGGACCATGTAGCCTTCGGACACGGCGAAGTTGAAGTCGCCGTTGCCCGGATTGACGGAGCCGCCGCCCATCTTCGCCGCGTAGAGTCCGTATTCGGTGGCGGCGATGATTTCCTCGAAGGTCGAGGTGCCGTTGTCGATGTAGGTGTTCGACATGCGCGACGTCGGCGAGTAGCGGTAGGACTCGCGACGCGACGAACCGGTCGGCGCATGGTTCATGCGGCGGCTGTTCAGCTTGTCGACCATGTAGCTCTTGAGGATGCCGTTCTCGATCAGGACGCGACGCTGCTGCGGGTAGCCCTCGTCGTCGAAGTTGGCGGAGCCCCAGCCGTGTTCGATCGTGCCGTCGTCGATCGCGGTGACGATCGGCGAGGCGATCTGGGTGCCGAGCTTGCCGCAGAAGACGGAGGCATTGCGGGCGACGGACGTCGCTTCGAGCGAATGCCCGCAGGCCTCGTGGAAGATGACGCCGCCGAACTTGTTGTTGATGATGACGGGCATGATGCCGGACGGGCAATCGTCGGCGAAGAGCATCGTCTTCGCCGTGCGGGCCGCGTCGCGGGCCGCCTCGGCGACATCGAACTCCTCGAAGAAGTACTCGTAGCCCTTGGCGGCGCCGGGTCCTTCGCCGCCCGTCTGCATGACGCCGTCCTTGGAAGCGATTGCCTGGATGTAGGCGCGGACATGGGTCCGGCAATCCTCGACGAAACGGCCTTCGCTGTTGGCGATCTGGACGTTCTGCACCGAGTCGAGCAGGTTGACGACGACCTGCGTGATTACCGGGTCGACCTGCTTCGCGGCGTCGTACGCCTTGCGCATGAGTTCCACCTTCGTCGCCCGGGCGACCGAACGCGGATCGACCTTCGCGCGATGGCGCGTGCCGATCTCCGGTTCTCCAAGCGAGACCGGCGCGATCTTCGCGGCGTTCTCGAAGGATTTCGACAGGTCGGACGCCAGTTTCACGACGTCGTCCGGATTCTTGCTGTTGGTATAGCCGTAGACGCTCCGAAATCCGAGGGCGAGACGGATGCCGACGCCGAAGATCTTCGCTCCGTTGGCCTTCTCAATCCGGCCGCCGACCAGCTGGATGGTCTCGGAGGACGTATCCTCGACGAAGACCTCCGCGAAATCGGCGCCGGTCGCGAGTCCGGTCGCGATCGTTTTCTCGATCAGAGACTTTTCTAAAAGCATGCTGCCACCTCCATGGATGTTGAAAGAATTATAACACGCGGGCGCGGATGAGGACAAGGCTTTTTCCCATATTGGGTTCATGAAAAGGGGCGGCGCCTTGGCGGCGTCGCCCGCGATTTCGTCAAGAAAGGTACAGAAGGGTATATTTGCGTTTGAGATAATCGACGTAGTGGGACGGGTCGAACGGCGCGCCCGTGACGTCGAGCATGATCTCTTCCGGAGACTTGCTGCCGCCGAACCGGTGGATCTTCTCCTTCAGCCAGGCGTTGATCGGTCCCATGTCGCCGGAGCGCAGGATCGCGTCGACGTCGAGTTCCTTCCTCATCGCGTCGTAGATCTGCGCCGCGTAGGCGGTTCCGAGCGCGTAGGTCGGGAAGTAGCCGAAGAGGCCGCTCGACCAGTGGACGTCCTGCAGCACGCCGAGGGTGTCCGTCGGCGGGACGATGCCGAGATAGCTCTTCATCAGCTCGTTCCATTTCGCCGGCAGTTCGTCGACGCCGAGTTTGCCCGAGAAGAGCATGCGCTCGATGTCGTAGCGGACCATGATGTGGAGCGGATACGTGAGTTCGTCGGCTTCGGTCCGGATGAACGAAGCCTCGACCTTGTTGGCGGCGCGGACGAAGTCGGCGACGCCCACGTCCCCAAGCTGCGTCGGGAAGCGGCGGCGAAGAGCCGGAAGATGCTTCTCCCAGAACGGCTCGCTCCGTCCGAAGACGTTTTCGTACATGCGGGACTGCGACTCGTGGATTCCCATCGTGGTTCCGCTCGCGAGAAGCGTCGGATCCCAGACGGGGTCGATCTGCTGCTCGTAGGTGGCGTGCCCGAGTTCGTGGATCGTCGAGAAGATCGACCCGAAGACGTCGTTCTCGTCGTAGCGGGTCGTGAGCCGGACGTCGGCCGGGGAGGTGTTCCACGTGAACGGGTGCACGCTCTTCTTGAGGAGACCGCGGTTCGTGTCGAACTTCATGACGTCGAGCAGATGCCGACTGAACTTCTGTTGTCCCTCGACCGGGAATTTCCTGCCGGCGATCGGATCGACGCGTCCCTTCGCGGCCGCGAGGACCTGCTTCACGAACGGCACGAGGTCGCGCTTGAGGACGGCGAAGAAACGGTCGTACGCCGCCATCGACATGCCTTCCTCGAATTCGTCGAGGAGGACGTCGTACGGTTCGCCGGGAATCCCGTAATAGCCGACGAAGCGGCGGTTGGCCGCGACGATGTCGGCCAGGAAGGGCTTGAAGGCGTTCCAGTCGTTCTTCGCCTTCGCGTCCTCCCACGCGGGCTGGGCGAGGGTGAGGAGCCGCTGGTAGGCGACGAATTCATCCTCGGGGACACGGACGATCTTGTCGAGCGCCTTCTTGGCGCGGCGGATCTCCTTGGCGGTCGCGGGATCGAGCTTGTCGATGTCATGGTAAAGGGCGTCGACGATCTCGCGGTACTCGGGGCTGGTGGAGCGACGGAAGATCTCCCCGCCGATCGCGCCCATGACGTCGGCGCGCGCCGCGAAGGCGCCGCGCGGGGCTTCGGTCTCCGAGTCCCAGCCGATGACGTTCATGACGTACTGGTAGATCTTGATCTCCTTGACGAGGGTTCTGAAGCGTTCGATGTGGTTCATGAAGGGGTCCTTTCGTGAGATGGATTTCGTTTCCGAATCCATTATATCATTTTTCGCGGATGCGGATCGTCCCCGAAAGGGATTTGGTGGATTTGACCGCGATCGGCCGGGACCGGTCGGCGTTGTTGATCTCGACGTCGCCGGAGACGCTGTGGAGTTCGATCGACTCGGGATAGAACTCGGTGCCTTCGAGATCGCCTGACACGGTATGGAAGACCGCGTGACGGCAGGTCGAGTCGACGATGGCGATGTCTCCCGAGGTGCTCGCGAACGTCATGTCGCCCTCGCAGACGAGATGCTCGACGTCGAGGTCGCCGGACACCTGGGTGACGAAAAGCGTCCCGACGATGAGGTGGGCGATCCGGATGTCGCCGTTCACCGAGGCGATGTCGACCCGTTCGAACGCGCCGTCGGCGATCGTGCCGTCGCCGGAGGCGATGTTGATCTTGAAGGTCGCGGCCTTGATTCCAGCGACCTTGTAGTCGCCGCTCGCCTGCTGGATGACGATGTCGCCGACTTCGAGGTCGGAAGGGATGCGGATGTCGAAGCGACGCGCGCCGCGGTCGAACCATCCGCCCTTCTCGCCCTTCTTCATCCGGACGTAGAACTCGTGACCCGAGAAGCCGATCTCGTAACGGTCCATCGAGATTCGGCCGTCGACGAAGACGGCGATGTCGGCGCGGGATTCGGCGACGAGATCGATGTCGTCGGAGGCGAGCCGGATCGCGATGTCGATCTTCTTTTCGGGCGGGACGGCGGCGAAGACGGCGCCGGACGCATCCTTCGGTTCATCGCGGTCGCGTTTCGCGCCGCAGGATTCGACCAGGTCGGCCGCCACCTTGCGGGGGCTGCCGAACTTGGTTTCGATGTCGGCTTCGGAGAGACCGCTGCGAAGGGCTTCGCCGATCATTTCCTCATGGTCGGCGAGGATGTCGTTGATCTCCGTTTCCGAGAAGCGCTTGGTCTCACTCAATGCGGTCTTTAAAGCGTCTAAATACTTCTTCACTGTTTTTTCCTCCTTCGTTCAGGATCTCGTAGACCCCGGTGATGAAATGATCCCATTCGTCGCGCAGATTGAGATAGTGTTCGAAACCGCTCTTCGTCATCCGGTAGTACTTCCTCGGCGCACCGAGGTCGGATTCGCGCAGATAGGTTTCGCAGTGGCCGTCTTCGGTCATCCGGCGCAGGATCGGGTAGATCGTGTTGTCGTTCACGTCGAGGTGCTTCGAGACGTTGCTGATGACGAGGTAGCCGTACATGTCCTCGCGTACCAGCTGCGACATCACGCACAGCTCGACGATGCCGCGTTTGAATTGTGCATTCATGCAATCCCCTCCTTCGGTAGTCATTATAACACACTACTGTGTACCACACAATAGTTATTTGACGAAAATGTCGACGAAAACAAGATTCGGGATCGTCCATGGTCACGAATCGAAAGTTCGTTGAATCCGGACCGATGTTTTTGGATCGCATATGGTTGCTTCCGCAAGCGTGATATAATAAAAACGACAACACGATCCGACATGAACATGGGCTGGAACACCCGATGACGGAAACAACTGCGAATGCGTCGACGGACGATCGTCCGGTTCGACCCGGCATCGATCGCGAACCGATCTGAATGGATGATTCACGACGATTCGAAAAGGGGGAGTACCATGAGAAGATTCGGAATCCTGTTTTTGCTTGTGGCGGGTTTTTCAACGCTCTTCGGGTGCGGTTTGTTCGGAATCCCGACATCGACGGTGACCACCGCCCCAACCGCTGCGACGACATCGGCGACCACGGCCGCATCAACGACCGGTGAAGTGAACGTGACGACGACCGTCTCGGCATCGACCGTCTCGGCATCGACCGTCCCGGCAATCACCACCGTCGGAACGACCACGGCCGCGATTACGACGACCGTTTCGACAACGACGGCCGCGACCACAACGACCGTTTCGACGACCACGGCCGTGATCACGACGACGACCGGAGAAACGACGACGATCGAGACCGTCCCGATCGTCACCGGTCTGACGAACGCGACGACCGCCGATCCCGGGCCGATCGCTGGCGCGCTGATCGATGAAGTCGCCCACCTCTTCGTCTCGGGGATGCAATGGTTCGACATCGTTCTCGAGGAAGACGGGCTCGTGAAGGTCTATTCGCTCGGCGATCTCGACCTGCAGTGCCTGCTCTTCGATTCCGACATGATGCCCCTGTTCTCCGACGACGACTCCGGCTTCATCGGCAATTTCATGGCGGAGAGCTACCTGACCGCGGGAACATACCATCTTTCCGTGTTCGGTTATGACGAGACGGTGTCCGGCGACTACCGCATCGTTGCGGAACTCCTCACTGACACGGATGCGGCCTTCGTCGTGAACTCCCCGGTCGAACATGTCGCCGGGGCTGTCGATCTCTTCGACTTCACGATCACCGAGGAAGGATACTTCACCGCTTATACGCAAGGCTTCTTCGATACGTTCGGCTATCTCTACGATGCGGAAGGAAATCAGCTCCTCGAAAGCGACGACGACGGAACGAACTACAACATCCGCTTCGACGCGTATCTCATGCCGGGCGACTATTCCATCACCGTCGAGGGGTACGAATCGACGGGGACGGGGTCCTACCGCATGGTCGCCTACATCGTTCCCGAAGTCGCCGGCGACCATTTCTACAGCCACGACGCCACGCTTCTGGCGGGAGGAGAGCACGAATACCAGATCGTCGTCGACGAGGCCGGCTATCTCACGATCGCGACGCTCGGACTCCTCGACACCTACGGATACCTCTTCGACGAATCCCATGCGGTCCTCGAGCACGACGATGACGACGGTTACGAATACAACTTCATGATCGAATGCTATGTCGAACCGGGAACATATTACGTCAGCGTCGAAGGCATCGACGATGAGATCGCCGGGGATTACCGGATCAATGCCGATTTCGTTCCCGCACGCTCGCCGGACCATCGATTCACGGCGGACGGGCACATCGATTCGGACGGCTTCGTCTGGTACGACATCGTCGTTCCCGAAGAAAGCTACATCATGGCCTACGCCGAAAGCGACATGGACTCCTACGCCGAACTCTACGATTCGGACATGGTCATGCGACTGTACGACGACGATGCCAACGGCAACAGCGATTTTCTCATCCTGTATCGCGCGCAGGCGGGAACGTATCATCTGAAAGTCTGCGGCTACGACGCCACCGACGAAGGCGACTACCATCTCGTGGTCGACCTCGTCCCGATCAGCGGGACGATCCCGGGATATGTCCAGAGCACCTTCGCGACGGTGGTCGCGGGAATCGGCGAGACGCATACGGTCGTCCTTACCGAACCCGGGTATCTGACAGTGTTCGCGATCAGTTCGATCGACACGTTCGGTTCGATGTACGACGGCGAGATGACGCTTCTAGACACGGACGACGATTCCTACAGCGAATCCAATTTCATCTTCGGCGCCTATGTCGAGGCGGGAACCTATACCTTCGTCGTCGCGGGTTACGACGAGGAGATCAACGGCACGTACCTGTTCGTCGTCGGTTTCGCACCGAACGTCGAGTGAACCTCACAACGCCAAAGAAACGGCGATGCGGAATCGAAACGGGGTTCATGGATCGCATCGATCCATCCCCCGAGTCGATGTCGCATTGAAATACGGAGTCGTCCGCTCCATGATCGTTCTGACGACCGCCTGTCGGGGCGGTCGTCTTTTTCGTCGATCGCGAAAACCCCGGCGAAAAAGAAAAGACCAGGAGATGAATCTCCTCGTCTCCGTATGCGAAAAGGGTCGCATCGATCCGGATCCGATCGAATCCGTCTCCATGCGACCCTTGCGTCATTTCTTCAGGGAACTCGCCGCACCGATGAAGTCGCGGAAGAGCGGCTGCGGCCGCTGCGGCCGGGAGACGAACTCCGGATGGAACTGACTGGCGACGAACCACGGATGGTTCTTGAGCTCGATGATCTCGCACAGGCCCGTCTCCGGATTGATTCCCGAGAAGACGAGACCCTGTTTCTCGAAGAGTTTCTTGAACTTGTTGTTGAACTCGTAGCGGTGGCGGTGGCGTTCGCGGATCCGTTCCGTCCCGTAGGCTTTCCCGGCGAGCGTGTTCTTCTTCACGTCGCAGTTGTAGAGGCCGAGGCGCATCGTGCCGCCGAGATTGATGCCGACGTACTGCTCGGGCAGGTAGTCGATCACGTTGTAGATCGTATCCTCGTCGAATTCGGTCGAGTTCGCCTCCGGCAGGCCGCAGACGTTCCGGGCGAATTCGATGATCGACAGCTGCATCCCCAGACAGAGCCCGAGGAACGGGACGCCGTGCTCGCGGGCGTATTTGATCGCGGCGATCTTGCCGTCGATGCCACGGTTGCCGAACCCGCCCGGAACGAGGACGCCCCTGCAGCCGGAAAGCAGTCCGGCGACGTTGTCGTCGTTCACTTCGGCGGAGTTGATCCAGCGGATCTTGACCTTGACGTTATGGAAGTACCCGGCGTGCTTGAGCGCTTCGGAGACCGAGAGGTAGGCGTCGTGGAGCGCGACATACTTGCCCACGAGGGCGATCTCGACCTCGTTCTCGAGGTTGCGGATGGTCTCGACGAGACGCGTCCAATCGGAGATGTCGCAGGGGGGAGCCGACAGCCCGAAATGGTTCAGGACGAGGTCGTCGAGGTGCTGCTCGTGGAAGTGGAGCGCGACCTCGTAGAGGATCTTGACGTCGATGCACTGGATGACCGCTTCTTTCGTGACGTCGCAGAACAGGGCGATTTTCTCACGCATCGAATTGGTGATCTCATGGCTCGTGCGAAGGATGATCACATCCGGCGTGATGCCGAGCGAACGCAGTTCCTTGACGCTGTGCTGGGTCGGTTTCGTCTTCAGTTCGCCGCTCGTCTCGAGATACGGAACGAGCGTGTTGTGGATGTAGAGGGTGCTGTTGTAGCCGTAGTCGCGGCGGGTCTGGCGGATCGCCTCGAGGAACGGAAGCGATTCGATGTCGCCGACCGTGCCACCGATCTCGGCGATGATAACGTCGGCGTCGGATGCGGTCGCGGCCGCCTCCAGACGCGACTTGATCTCGTTGGTGATGTGGGGGATGACCTGGACGGTGCCGCCGAGGAAATCGCCGCGGCGTTCCTTCTCGATGACGGAGGAGTAGATCTTACCGGTCGTGATCGACGACAGGACGGACAGGTTCTCGTCGATGAAGCGTTCGTAGTGGCCGAGGTCGAGGTCGGTCTCGGCGCCGTCGTCGGTGACGAAGACCTCGCCGTGCTGGAGCGGCGACATCGTGCCCGGATCGACGTTGAGGTACGGGTCGAACTTCATCATGAACACTTTCAATCCGCGATTCTTCAGAAGTCTCCCGAGCGACGCCGCGGCGATGCCCTTGCCCAGGCTGGAGACGACGCCTCCGGTGACGAAAATGAACTTGGTCTGCTTCATCGATGACACTCCTCGTGGCGCTTTTGGAAAACAGAAAAGGGTTCCCCTGGCGGAGAACCCCGTTTTCAAGCGAGCTCTTTAAAATTATAACAAATCCGTTTTGAAAAGACAATCGCTTTCGACGCATTATTCCTCGTCGTACATGTCCTCGTAATCGTCCATGTATTCGTTGTACTTGTCGTCGTCGAACGTCTCTTCTTCGGCCGGAACATCCTCTTCGACGAGTTCGAATTCGCCCTCGGATTCGGCTTCCTCGTCCTCTTCCTCTTCATCGAAGCCCTCGTTCTCGTCTTCGGACTCGGATTCTTCTTCCTCGTCCTCGGATTCGAATTCGGCCTCTTCTTCCTCTTCCTCTTCGCCCTCGTATTCGGGGAACTCCTGGTAGTACGCGCCGTCCTTGTCCCACATGTCGATCGACTGGCGGTACTTCAGATCCCAGAGGTCGTCGCCCATGTAGATGAACTTGGCCGAGACGATGAAGTCGGCGTAGAACTGGCTGATGACCGCGGCCTTCTCGTCGTCGGTCATTTCCTTGGCGGTGCTGAGGGATTGGAACAACTCGAGGAACGTCATCGGATTCTTGTTCTGCGACAGGATCTGTTCCGCAGCTTCCATCAACGACAGTTGTCTGATATCGGTCATGTTTCTGTGTCTTCCTCCGTTTTCATTTCCATTCGATCGACATGCGATGGCGGGAGAGGACGCGGCCGTCTTCCACGAGGTCGTACTCGAGGTCGATGCGGTCGCTTCTCACCCGCAGACGGCGGGTCGTCGCGGACGCCCGGATCGTCGCTTCGGCGGTCCTGAGGACGCCCGTCGTCGCGGTTCCGGTCTTGAATGTGAAATCCATGGTGGCGGTGCCGGCGCGGAGCACGCGGACGGTGTCGTCGTCATACTCGATCCGATAGTCGTTGCCCGATCCGTCGGCGAAGGACAGGATGCCTTCGTCGATCGCGGCGTCGGCGCGGAAGATCGTGTCGATTCTGCCGTCCACGGTCATCGAGAACGTGATTTTTGCTGGTTCCATGGTCCACCTGTTTAACGCTAACCTATTATATATTATAACGTTTCCAAAAACAAGTGCAAAAAATCAAATATTTTCGTGCTCGATTTCAGCCTTTTTTAGCCTGTCTTTATAGGTTTTCACGAGTTCGTCGGCGTCTTTCAGCATCGCGTCGACGGTCTCCCAGTTCCCGACGTTGGCACCGCATGCCATCGGGTGTCCGCCGCCCTGGTACTTGGCCGCGAGTTCGTTGATCGCCGGTCCCTTGGAGCGGATGCGGGCGCGGACGATCGCGTTCTCGTATTCGGCGAACAGGATCCAGACGGGGCAGTCGGCGAGCACGGAGAGCTCGTTGACGAGCGAGGTCGCCTCTTCGAGCGAGACGCCATACCTGGCGATGACGTCCGGCTTCATGCGGATGTAGGCGACCCCATTCGGCGTCTTCTCGAAATTGGTGAGGACGTATCCCTGCAGCTTCATCTGGTTTTCGGTCCGGACGTCGAGCGTCATCAGGATGTCGGCGAAGTCGAGGCCGAAGTCGAGCAGCGAGGCCACGGCCTTGAAGGTGTCGGAAGTGACCGAGCGGTACTTGAAGCGTCCGGTGTCGGTGACGATGCCGGTGTAGAGGGCGCGCGCCGCCGCCATGTTCATCTTCAGGACATGGGAGTATTCCTGGAAGAATTCGAGGATGATCTGCGACGTGGCCGGCCGGGTGGTGTCGACGTACTGGTAGTCGCCGTAGGCGTCGACCGGCAGGTGGTGGTCGATCTTGATCACGTGGGCGCCCTTGACGAAGCGCTGGTCGGCGACGCGGTCGCGCGTCGCGGTGTCGACGACGATCGAGAGCGCACCCTGGTAGGTCTCGTCGGGAATGACGTCGACGTCGCCGAGGAACTTCACGTACTCGGCGGTTTCGCCGACGATGTAGATCCGCTTCTGCGGGAACGATTCCTGGAGGATGTACTTGAGGCCGAAGCCGGCGCCGTAGCAGTCTCCGTCGGGACGCATGTGCATGTGGATGATGATCGTGTCGTAGGCCAGGATCTTGTCGAAGATGTACTGCTTGTCCATGTCATTCTTCCTCCGTTTTCTTGTCGAGTTCGGCGAGGACCTCGTCCGTGGCTTCCCACGAATCGACGACGCAGCCGCAGGCTTGCAAATGACCGCCGCCACCGAACTTCTTGGCGACGTCGAGGATCGGGATCGACCGGCTCCGGAGCTCGCAGAAAATCCTGCCGGTGTTGAGGTCGTAGGTGAAGTTCGCCCAGATCGGCACCTCGCGGATGCCGGCCATCTGGTTGACGAGCCCGCGGGAGACCGTGTGCGTGTCCACCTCGTGCCGTTTCAGGAACGCTTCGTCGTTCTTGCGGTAGGCGACGTTCTTCGCGGTGAGCGAGATCGAGTTGAAGAACGCCGACTTGAGCTTCTTCATCGAGAGCGACTCGGCGTACATGCGGTCGTAGAGGGTCTGGATGTCGATGCCGGCTTCGAGCAGCGACGCGGCGATCCGGAAGGTCTCGGGGGATACGCTCTTGTACAGGAACCTGCCGGTGTCGGCGACGATCCCCATGTAGAGCGCCTCGGCCGCGGGCAGCGGAATCGTCCACCCGGCGTCGATCAGGAAGCGGGCGACGATCTCGGCCGTCGACGAGGCCTCGGGACGCTGGATCCACAGGTCGTGACGGATGTCGGGATCGTTCCGGTGGTGATCGATCAGGACGAGCGTCTTCGCCTGCTCGTAGAGGTCGCCCTCGAGCATCTGGCGCGAGACGGTGTCGAGAATCACGACGAGAGCTTCGCGATAGTCGGAGACGTCGACGGGATCGAGCGGGCCGAACTGGTTCAGGGCGTTCGTATCGCCGGCGACGAGGATCGTCTTGGTCGGATAGCGAAGTCTCAGGGCGTGGCAGAGACCGAACTGCGCGCCGAGGGCGTCGAGATCGGGATTCTGGTGGCGGAGGATGATGATCTTCTCGTTTGTATCGACGAGACGGATGAAGGAATCGAACATGGGCACCTCGGATGTTGTCTCAAGAGTATATCATTATAACACATGCGCGGGCGTTTTACGCAAGCGATGCGCGCGAACGTGATGTTTTCATCCGCAATCGGCCCCCTTTCGCGTCAAACGCTTGTTGGCGATTCATCTTGATTGTGATATACTGTTTTTATCGACAGAAAAGGTGTGATCCACATGGGTTTTCTCAACAAGAAACTGCTCATCGCGCTCCTTGCGCTCCTGCTCGCCGGCGGACTTGCCGGCTGCGACCTGCTTTCCAGCGTCACGACGACGCAACCGGTGACGACGGCCTCGACCGCCGCCTCCACGACCGAACCGACGACGGCGCTGACGACAACCGCGCCGCAGCTGACGACCACGGTCCACAACGTCGCGATCCTGCTTTCGGGGACGTGGAAGACCGTCTATGATTTCGGATCTCCGTTCGATCCGACCGGTCTCGTCGTCACGCTTCTGAGATCGGATTCGTCCGAAACCGTCGTGGGCGAGTATTTCGTCCTCGGATACAACTCCTCCGCCCCCGGTCTTCAGACCGTGCGGATCCGCTACGCCGGCCTTGAGGCGGAGTTTGTCGTGTACGTGAAGGAGGCAACGGTCCTCGAAGACGTCGCCCTCGTCCTCGACCTTCCCGACAAGCTCGTCTACCAGCCCGGACAGACGGCCGACTGGACCGGACTCGCCGTCCGTGTCGTCCAGTCCGACGGCGACCGCATCGAACTGACGCCGGCGGCCTACGAGCTCTCCGGATTCGATTCGTCGGAACCGGGACTCGTCACGATCACCGTGACCTACGGCGACCTGACGGCCGCCTTCCCGATCTACGTCGCCGAAACCGCGGTGGGCGGCATCTCGCTTTCCGTCGTCCCGCCGATCAAGACCGTCTATGACGAAGGTCAGGCGTTCTCCGTCGCCGGCATGGTCGTGACCTTGAGCGTTCCGGGCGAAACCCCGATCACCCTCGCCTCCGGGCAGTATGCCGTCGACGCCCCCGATACCGATGTCGTCGGCACCCACGACGTCGCGGTGACGGCGCTCGGACTGACCGCCTGGTTCTCGATCACCGTCAACTCGACGAGTTCGGTCCTCGACCTCATGCCCTACTACGACGCCGCCGAGGGTTTGACGGGAACGCAGCTCGCAAACGCGCTGCGCACCATCATCACCACCGGTTACGTCGGATACAACTATTCGGGAACGACCGGAACGACGACGCAGGTCATCATCGCCGTTTCCGACAAGGATCCGGGTCGGACGGGCAACTACCTGATCGACATCTACACCGGAAAGTCCCTGAGTTCCGTCTGGGACTCGGGCGCGACATGGAACAAGGAACACGTCTGGCCCCAGTCTCTCCTCGGTTGCACCGCAAGCGGCATCAATACGTGTTCCGACGTCCACAACCTGAAGCCGTCGAGTCCCAGCATCAACAGCCAGCGTTCGAACGACTGGTTCGCATCGGTCATTCCCCATGACTCGAGTACGCTCGTGGACGACGATTCGTACGCATCCGGTTCGACCTTCAATTACGAAAACGAAACCTACGATTACTTCGAGCCGCGCAACGAAGTCAAGGGCGACATCGCCCGGATCCTGTTCTACATGGCGATCCGATATCAGATGACCCTGGTCGAGTTGAACCCCGGACAGACTCCCGCGATCTATCAGATGGGCGATCTCTCAACCCTTCTTGCGTGGAATCTCGCCGACCCCGTCGACGACTTCGAACGGAACCGGAACGAAGTGATCTATTCATACCAGCACAACAGAAACCCCTTCATCGATTACCCCGAACTGGCCGATTTGATCTGGGGCTGAACCGTTCAAATGAAACGGAACCGAGAGGGCGCGTCTGCGCCGACTCGGTTCCGTTTTCGTTTACAACTCCTGTCCGCTTGTTTCACATCAACCACCAGGCATCGCGTTCCAGTCGGAACAGCTTCGCCTTCTTCCGGTCGACGGCGGAGAGGATGCGAAGATCGAGGAGGGCGTTGAGGAGGTTCAGGCAATGGACCTTGCTATAGGATTCGCCGGCGAAATCGCGGAAATCCTTCCAGTCGAAATACCCCTCGGTCCCGGGCATCGCGAGCACGTGCTTCAAGGCGATTTCTTCCGAACGTCTCAATTGTTTCCCTGCGGACTTGATCCGGCGCAGCAGGGTATAGTAGTTGATGTAGACCTTCGTGTAGTCGAGAATGACGTCGGCCGCATATTCGACGAAGTACGTGATGTCGTTTTCCATCGTCCTCGAATTGGCGATCGCCGCATAATATCCGGCTTTGTTGACCTTGTTTCTGATCGCCTCGCTGACGAACAGGAGGGTCAGCGAGGGCGCGTGCTTGACGTTGTACCAGAAGGACAGCATGCGCGCCATGCGGCCGTTGTAGTCGAAGTAGGGATGGATGTAGATGAAGTAATAGTGGATGACGTGCGAGGCGACGAGATGCTCCTCGTAGGTCTTGTCGCGATCGATGTACGCCAGCAGGTCGCCGATCATGTCGGGAATCCGGGTTCGATCGACGCCGCGGTCGACGACGGCGCCCGCGACGTCGACGATCTGCACCGCGTCGTTCCGGTAGATGAGCCCCTCTGGCAATTCGTCTCCCGGGTTCAGGCAGCGGTTCGACAGGATGCGATACAACTGATGGATGTTTTGCTCGGTGATGTCGTGTTTCCGTACGAAGTCGAAGCCCAGCAGCATGTTCTTCACGATGATGTCGTTCTGATCCGTCAGGATGTCGTAATCGATCCGATGCAGTTCTTCGATCCGGGCGCGCGTGCTGCGGACGCCTTCGATCGAGAGGCTGGACTCGATTTCGGAATAGATGAAGCCGTTGAGCGGTTCCGAATCCCGGAAGTCGGCATACTCGCTCAAGTCCGAGTTCATGACCAGTTCCTGAGCACCGACGATCTTGAGGAGCGGCTCGGAGCGAAGCCAATATACGATCCTTTCATCGTGTTCCCCGCGCAGTCCCGGCTTGACGTAGTCCTCATCGCTTTGCTTCGCCAGATTGACATCGTCGATCTCAACCTTCTTCATGCCGTATCGATACATCAGTTCCGCCCGCGCCGGGTAATGTTCGAGCGAACCGCAAAGTTGTTTGTAATCCGTATATGTCATCGCTCTGTCACCTCGCATATATAGTTTACATTATGGTTTACGATATGTCAACGTTTCTATTAACGATATGATTTACAATGCGGTTCAAAAAAAACAAAAGGGAATCGAGACGACGCCGAGGCGTTCTCCCGATTCCTTATTTCTATGCCCTCACCAGCTCGTTCTGCGGGACCCGGTACGCGTTCTCGCAGACGGCGACGATGATGACGATCACGATCATGAACTGCGGCATGAAGTAGATGTTGTCGACCATGCCGTGCATGTGCGCGCCGAGGAGGGCGATGCCGAGGAAGATCGCCTCCGGCGTCCTTCTCCGCAGGACCCACTTGAACTGCACGAACACCTGCATCGCCAGCCCGGCGAGGCCGACGAGGCCGAGGGTCGCGGCGGTGTGCAGCACGGTGTTGTGGAACATCCGGAAGTCGCCCGCCTCGTCGAGTCGGGCGAAGAGCCCGTTTCCGAAGAGGGGATGTTCCCTGAATTTGGCGATCGCGTCGAGCCAGATCGGAATCCGCCCGCTGTCGTCGAGGAGGAGCGTCGACAGCCGGTCGAAGAGGGTGACGAAGAATTCCTTTCCGATCCACGCGGCGAGCGCGATGGCGCCGAACGCGGCGAGGAAGTGGAGCGCGGTGTGCCACCAGCGCTTCTGCACCATCAGGTACAGGGCGCACAGGCCGAAGGTCCCGGCGAAGGCGATGATCCCGCCCCGCGACGCCGTGAACAGGAGCATGATCCCCTCGAAGATCCCGACGATGATGTAAAGCAGCGGGAGCTTCGTCGTCTTGGCGTAGTAGTAGGTCATCGGTACGAAGAGGATCAGATAGGTGGCGATGTAGTTCGAGATGCCCCAGCCGAGCGTGATCGTCTTGTTTTCGATCGCGTAGAGGACGTCGTCGACGCGGAGGTAGTAGATCAGGACCTCGGCGGAGACGACCAGCCCGAGCAGGAACATCATCCGGATCAGATACTTCACGTGGTCGCCCTGGATCGTGTTCACGTAGAAGAGGTACACGGCTGCGTAGAGCAGGCCGACGAGGGCATAGAATCCGTACATCGGCGAGAGCGTGTCGACGGCGTTGATCGTCGACAGCGCGACCGCCGCGAGCATCACGAGGATTCCCGGAAGCATCGCCCCCCGAAGCAGATTCACGCGGAACCGGACCGCGTGGACGATCATCCCGAGGAGGATCGCCACCGGCGTCATATAGATGTAGAGGGGCACGCCGGAGAAGGTCCAGTCGGTCTTCGAGACCATGAAGAGAGCGTTCATGAAGAGCGGCACCGTCGGGATCGTATCCTTCAGAAAGACGAACTCGACGAACATGAGGCCGAGAACGATCGGCAACCCGTAGTCCGCCCACCCCATCGTCCAGACGACGACGGTGGCGAGACTGATGATGAGCTGATAGGGAAGACCGGTCAGGAACCGGTCGAGTCTGTCCTTCATGTCGTCCTCCATGGGTGTTCGCACTTACTATGATACTAAAAACGACCCGGTTTGTCACATGAAACCGTCAAACGGGACATAATCCGGCCCGAGCCATGAAAAAGCCCCGCGGAACGGGGCGCCCGAAGGCGTCCGTTCGCGGGGCTCGATCATGTCATGCGGTTGAGATCGTCGGGGACTTTCTCAACTTTCCCTTCAAAGGTTCAGGAAGGGATGTAGCGGGAGACGCGGACCTCATGAACGACGAGGTTGCCGGTGACCTGGTTGACCGCGAAATTGTTGAAGCCGATCGCGAAATCGGTGATGCCGGTCGCATAATAGCCGGAATCAGAGAGCTTCACGTAGACCCAGCCGGAGGTGCCGGCCGCCGGGAGCGTGATCGGGAAGGCGTTCTGGCTGCCCCAATAGAGCCACACGTTGCAGAGCGTCGTGGTATTCGTGTTGTTCGTGACGTAGAACCACAGGTAGTTGTACGCATCGGTGGCGCCGAAGCTGGCGAGCGTCGAGTACTTGCGTGCAAGCCACCAGCCGTCGTTCGCGGTGGCCGGGAGGGTCATGACCATCGTGTCGTTGGTGGCGTCGAGCTGCAGGAGGTCGCTCGGGTCGAGGGCGTTGGAGCTGTTGATGCGGGCTGTCCATGCGGCTTCGAATTCGGCTTCATCCGCATAGGTGAAGGTGTCGACGAGGATTGTCGTTCCGTCCATGAGGTGCCAACCGAGGTAGGAAGCGGTATTCTGCGGATATGCGACCCATTCGAGGCTGGGATCGAACGCCGCAGCCGCGTCGGTGCGGCCGCTCTTCACGGTGGAGATGCGGACCAGTGTGAATTCCGAGGTAGCCACGCCGCCGACGGACCAATTGGTGCCCGGATCGGTTCCACCGAGTTGGCCGAAGCTGTCGATGATCGTTCCGTCGTTCTTGAGCGTCAGGGCATCGTCGCCGTTATAGAAGGTGACTGCGCTGGAGATGCCGTCAGCCGGTTTGAATTCGGCGGTCGCGCTCGAGTTGTAGATGACGATGACTTCGCCCGGTAGCAATGTGCCAGTCAGGGCCAGCGTCTGGGAGGGCGTCGTGGACATCACGCTGCTGACGTAGGTGGAATAGAGGTCGACGACATAGGTCGAGAGGTCGATCGCGATGCCGGTGCCGTTGTAGATCTCGAGGGCCTTGTTGTTGGAGGATCCTTCGATGTATTCGGAGAAGATGAGGTCGCTGGCCGCATCGGCGCCCTTGACGACGACCGAGACGTTCGCGGTGCCCACTTCGGCGCCGACGGTGATCTCCACGACGACCGCTTCGACGGTCGGTGCGAAGCCGGCCGGCAGGGAGGCGACGTTGATGTTCGGAGCCGACCAGGTGACGATGCCGGTGAGGGCGACGCCGATCGTGACGTTGGTGATCGAACCGTAGAGCGCGGTGCCGATCTCGTAATCGCCGGTCTTGAGAGCCGTGACGACGTCCGGCAGGTCGGCGAGCGCGAGCGCCAGCTTGTCGGCGTCGGTCATCGCGACGAGCGTGACGGGGATGACGACCTCTTCGGTGACGGTGCCGTACGTCACGACGACCGTGACGGTGCCGCTGACGGTGCTGGCCGGCTGCGAACCGAGGGTGAGCCCGGTGGCGCTTTCGGTCAGATAGGAGGTCAGTTCGGCCGAGATGACGGTGATGTCAAAGGCGGCGAACACGGGGGTCGGGAGCACATAGTCGGCGGTCAGTTCCAACGAAGCGGGAAGCTTCGCGGAATCGAAGTCGACGGCATCCTGATCGGTGATGGCGACCATGGCGAAGGCGCCGTTCATGCGGATGCTGCCGTCGCTGCGGTATTCGCCGATGATCGCGGTCAGCGTGATGTTGGCGCCGACGATGTCGGCCAGGACGGTGCCGTCGGAGAACTCGACGTAATAGAACTGGAGACGATCGGTGCCGTCGGACAGGAAGTAGTTCGAGCCGTCCTTGACGACGGTGCCCGACACGACGACCTTCTGGGCGAGATACGGAGACGTGTTCGAGTTCGTCGAGTCATACGCCGCGATTTCGGCGATGGTCGCGCTGATCGGGGTATACTCGGCCGGCGTCGCGCTCTCGAGAATGACGCGCATCGTGGTGGTGTCGACTTCCGGCAGATAGTAGTAGCTCTTCATCGTGCCTTTGATGAGGACGACGTCGCCGATCGCATAATCCGCCTTCGGGAAGGAATAGTACACGTAAATGACGTTCGTTCCGTCGGTGATGAAGGCGCCGCTGTAATTCGTCGCGTTCGACGTCTTGAATTCGATGATCGTGCCCATGACGTACCCGATGTCGCCTGCGACGCTGCCCGTGCCGACGAGCGTGCGGATGTAGGTGTACGCTTCGGTGCAGGACAGGACGGTGAGCGCGCTCACGTCGATCGTGAATTCCTTCGTGTCCGTGAAGGTGCTCAGCGTGAGGGTCGCGGTGACGGTGACGCTGTAGGCCGCGCCCTTGTAGTTGAGGGTCAGGACGTTCGTCGCGAGCGACGCGTCGGTCGTCTCGGTGAGCGCCCAGGTGATCGCGGAGCCGTTGGCGCCGGTGGTCGGGAGGGTGATCACGTCGAGTTCGTTCGCGGCCGCCTGGACCGTGAGGGCTTCCTTGTCGGCGGCGAGCTTCACTTCGAGCGTCGAGATCGAGATCGTGTAGTCCTTGGTCGTGACGATCGGATCGCCGACGGCCGGGGTGTAGGTGAAGGTGCCGGTGAGGACCGCTTCGGACGTCGTGGCGACGTTCGCGTAGGTCACGACGTTGTCGACGAGCGAGGTGATGAACTCGGCGCCCGACTTGATCGCCCAGGCGATGGTCGATCCGTTCGTGGCGGTCGTCGGAAGGTTGACGACTTCCTCGGCGACGACGGAGGTCTTGACGATCGCGCCGGCGACGTCGTCGGCGGCCTTCTGGGCCTCGGTCAGTTCAAAGGTCGAACCGGCGCCGGTGATGCGCCATGCGGAGTAGCTGCCATAGTAGTCGTTCAGGAAGCCGGTGAAGATGACTTCCTTGCCGTTGAGGGCGGAAAGGGTCGACAGGTCGGAGACGATGCGGGAGAAGACGAGCTTCTGCGTTCCGACCATGAGGAACGTGGACGAGTCGCCCGTTCCGACGGTGAGGACGCCGACCACTTGGATCTTGTTGGAATAATAGGGCGTATTCACGTTCGTGTAGCCGTAGATCTGCTCGATCGTCAGCTCGACGGTGTCGAATACGGCGGGGGTCGCGCCTTCGACCTTCGTCAGGACGGTGATGTTGGAGACTTCGGGCAGATAGTAGTATGTCATGATCTGGCCCTTGATCAGGACGACGTCGCCAAGGGCGAACGCGTCGGTCGCAGTCGTGCCGGTATAGACGTAGACGACATGGGTGCCGTCGGTGACGTAGATGCCTTCGTAGGCGGCGAATCCGGACTTCCACTTGAAGCCGAGGATCGTGCCCTGAAGCAGTTCGACGGTGCCGTTAACCGCGCCGGATGGAGATCCGCCGAGTACCGCGATCTTGTCGAACGTCTCGGTGACGGTGAGCGGGACGATCGGGGACACGACGACGGTGAAGTCCTTCGTGACCGGGGTCAGCGCGCCGAGCGAGACGGTCGCGCGGAGGACCACGTCGGTGTCGACGGCGACGTCGGGATAGGTAACCGATCCGGCGGCGATGACCGCACCGCCCGAGATGACTTCCCAGGCGACCGCGGTGTCGTACGCGCCGGTGGCGGGCAGGGCGACGACGTCGTTGGCGAGCTGCTCCAGCGAGATGGTGAGGCTGCCGACGGCGGCGTCAAGAGCTTCCTGGCCTTCCAGCGGAACTTCTTCGAACGTCGAGTTCGTGCCGGTGATTCTCCAGCCGGGGATCGACGAGTTGTAGTCGTACAGCATGCCGGTGTAGATGACTTCCTTGCCGTTCAGCGAAGCGAGTCCGGCGAGGAACGCGGCGGAACGATAGAAGTACAGCTTCTGTCCTTCGGCGTTCTGGATGTAGGTGGTGTTGTCGCTCGTGCCGACGACCAGCGTGCCGCGAATGCTCACGAGGGTGCTGTAGTACGGGCTGACGGTCGTCGAGGCGACGGTCTCGTAGATCTGGGCGATCGTGACTTCCGTCGGCGTGAACGCGGCGGGCGTGCCGTCCGCGACCTTCTGCACGAGGGTCATCGTGCCGATCTGCGGCAGGTAGTAGTACGTCTGGATCGTGCCCTTGAGCAGGACGACGTCGCCGACGTTGTAGGTGACCGAGGTGAAGGCGGCCGAACCGGTATGGGCGTAGAGGTAATGGACGCCGTCGGTGATGAACATGCCTTCGTAGGCGGTGCCGCCGCTGTTGTAGCGGAAGGCGACGATCGTGCCTTCGACCATCTCGACGGTGCCGGTGAGTATGGGACCCGAGAATCCGAGGCCGGTCGCAAGGGCCCATGCTTCCGAGACGGACAGCGGGACGATCGGCGCGACCGCGATCGTGAAGTCCTTCGTGGTCGGGGTAACGACGCCCGCGAGCGTCAGGGTCGCGCGGAGCACAACGGAAGTGATTTCGTCGACGGCGGGCATCGTGGCCTTGCCGTCGGCGATGGTCGCGCCGCCGGAGACGACTTCCCAGGTTATGACGGAACCGTAGTTGCCGGCCGCCGGGAGCGTCAGCTGCTCTTCGGAGAGCGCCTCGGTCGCAAGGTTCAGGGCCGTGGTGTCGGCGTCGAGGGCTTCCTGTCCTTCGAGCGGAGCGAGTTCGATGTCCTCGGCGAGTCCGTCGAAGGCCACATAGACCTCGGGAACGCCGGGTTCGAGAGCGCTCGATCCGGTGTAGTACACGTAGTAGACGACGTCGATGGTGATGACCTTGCCGACGACCGCTTCAAGCGCGTCGATCGAATCGGCGTTCGACATGTAGTAGACCGTCGCGACGCGGGTGGCGCCGTCGAAGAGGTAGACGTTGTTGTACGCTCCGCGAAGCTGCGGGGTCACGGTGATCGTGAAGACCTGGCCGTGCAGGGTCTTGACCGGATCCATGCCGATGAGATCGGCGGGATTCTCGAGGACGATCGGCGTGATGTCGATCTCGTTGCCGGTCGAAACGACTTCCTGGAGCTTCAGGTTGATGAGCTGATACAGCGTGTAGGAGCTGTACTTGCCGTAGTAGGCCTTGATGTGGACTTCGTCGCCGACGTTGATCACGGCGTTCTTGATCGCCGTGGCCGACGATGCCGTGTAGACGGCGAGGAACGCGCCGGCGTCATCGACCATGAAGTATCCGCCGTTGAACGTGGCGTAGACCAGGCCGGTGACTTCGATGTAGTCGTTCAGCGAGGAATTCGCATGCAGTTCCACGAACGACGTGTAGAGCGTCGCCAGAGGCTCTGCGATGACGAAGATCGTGCGGGTCGTCTGGACCGACGTTTCGCCGATCGTGAGCGTCGCGGTGAGCGTCACGGGGACGTTCACGCCGCCGTCTTCAAGACGCTGGCGCGTGACGGTGACGTTCCAGGTTCCGTCTTCGTTCGCGGTCGCCGCGATCGCGGCCGACGCAATGTTGTTCGAGGACCAGGTCACGGCCGCGCCGCGGACCAGGCCGGGCAGCGTGAAGTTCGCCGTGATCGTATCCGAACCGGTGATGATGATCGTGTTGGCGGCCGCCATCAGGTACTCTTCGACGGTCTGGGCGACGACGGTCACGGTGAATTCCTTCGTCAGGGTGACGGCGCCGAGGGTGACGGTTGCGGTCAGGGTGACGGTCGCATCCCCGTCTTCATAGCCGGGGACGGTCACTTCGCCGAAGATGTTGATCACGTCTTCGTCGGAGGAACTCCACGAGACCATGACGCCGTAGGTGGTCGGCGACGGCAGGGTGATGTCGGCGCTGACGGCGGAGATGTCTCCGAGCGTCAGGGCGTCGATGACTTCCTGTACCTTGGCCTGGTTCGACATCGTCGAGACCGTGGTGACGGTCGTGGCGGTCGTCGGCGCAGTGGTCGGCACGGTGGTTGTGATCTCATCGCAGGCGACAAGCGCCATGAATCCGGCGATGATGATGCCTAGCAGTGCGAACTTTCTGAACTTCATATTACCCTCCTTATTCCTTTTTATTCTATGATCGTGATGTCGGCGGCGAGCGTCAGCATCAGTTGGAACCGATCGTTGTCATAGACGTATCCGTCCGGAGATTCGAACGAGAAGTCGTAATAGCCCAGCGGCCCGTTCACGCTGACGATCTGACCGACGGAAAGCCCGAGGTCTTCGGCGGTGAATCCCGTATCGCTGTCGATGCGGACGACGATGCGGTGTCCCGATGCGTCTTCGCAGACGACGCTCGAACCGGCGGCGTTGATCGAGACGATTTCCAGCTGGGACAGCCGCACGTAGGCGCCGATGCGGGTGAAGGTGAACGCCTCGTACGTCATCAGAAGCGGTTCGACGATGTTCCCCGTCGAGTTGAGAGACATGTTGATGGTGTTGAAGTTGGTGAGCTGCGGACTGCCCGAGTAATACGTCGGCGTGAGCGCGCCGATCGTGACGTTGGCGCCGACCTGCAGGACCACCGATCCGGTCATCGAATAGATGAAGACGCCGTATCCCTCGTCGTCCTGGATGTAGACGCTCTTGCCGAGGCGCGCGGTGACGGTCCCGGTCACGACGACCTTGAGGCCGACGTAGTCGTTGAAGTTTTCGAGAAGATGCCGGATCGACATCTGCGTGCCTTCCTTGCTGTAATCGTAGAGCGGGTCGAGTTCGCCCCAGACGCGACGCTTCGTGAGCGACGCGTTCCAGTCGGCGAGGGTGAGGATCTGCGTGAAGCGACTGCCGACGGAGACCTTGCTTTTCGAATAGGCGAGTTCGACGAGTTCGAGGTTGAGCAGGTAGAATTCCCCCTCGGCCGACGTGCGGTACCAGATCCAGGCGAGATAACGGCCGTTGCCGTCCATGCGCTCGCCTTCGGCCTGGAGCACGATCGTCTCCGCCGACTGGAGGACGGCCTTGGTGTAGTTGGCCGCGGTCTTTCCCCAGGGTTCGTAGAGCGCGGTCGACTCCGGCGTGTCGATTCCCAGATAGCGGACCGAGAAGCTCGTCCCGTTGCTTTCGAAATGGGTCGTGTCGCCGTCGACGTAACGGAAGACGGTCACTTCCCCGATGCCGTCGGCGATGAATTCCTTGTCGGCGTAATCGGCGGGAGTGATTTGCAGCGGAACGTCGTCGTCATCGACGTATTCGGAGATGTTGGGGTAGTATTCGACCTCGAGGTGGAGCGGCGTCGTATAGACGCGGATCTCCGTCCCGGGAGCGACGAGCGAACCAGTAACGATTCCGGAACCGAATTTGACGAACTTGTCGTAGTCGGACTCGTCGTCATACACGACCGAGACATCGAAGTAGTATCGGACGGTCAGACCGAGCGCCGTGAGGGTGGACGTGATGTCGGCGCGCGACATCCCCGTGAGGTCGGGAACGGTGACGAGCTCGTCCGTCGTCGTGGTCGTTTCGGTCGTCGGGACGGTCGTCGCGGTCGTCGCCGCGGTCGTGGTCGTCGTGCATCCCGTAAGGACGACCGTCGCGAATGCGGCGACGAGGAGCGTGAAGAATCGTTTGATCATCGGAATCGTTCCTTTCGAAGCGGGAGGATGGGTTCGAACCCGGTCATCCGAGGATGAGCTGGCTCTTCATCGCCACCAGGGCCTGTTCGGGGGTATAGGCTTCGGTGATGATGTTCTCGAGGCAATAGCCGGCCTCGACCCTGGCGATCGCCGAACCCGCGAGCAATCCCTTCGCGGCGAAGGCGGGGTCGTACTTGTAGTAGGAGTTCTGGTTGCGGGCGATGTTGGCGACCATCGACTTGTAGAGGAAGTCCCAACGGACATCGGCGACATCCCAGTCGGGTTCGCCGTCTGCCGCCCAGAAGTCCTGCGCGATCTCGAGGAAGTCGGCGTAGGTGGTGCTGTACGTTCCGGTCATCTGGATCGGCACTTCCGAGGTATAGGCGGAAATGCGGGCGGGCAGGTAGCCGGTATCCATCGCCCAGCGGGCGGTGTTGTCGGTGCTGGTAAGATACTTGATGAAGAGCCAGGCATAGAGACGTTCCGTCGTCGAAGCGTTCTTGAAGATGCCGATGTTCGGTCCCTGCTGCACGGAGGAGAGGTCGCCGGTGAAGGTGAACGCGGTCTCGCCGGCGTGGATCGTGACGGTCTGGTCGTCGGCGGTCACGGCTTGCGGCACCTGGACGAAGTCGGGCTGGAAGGATCCGAACTTCAGCTTGGACAGGTCCTCGGGAAGGTTCAGCTCCGGGATGTTGTACGTCACGCCGGCGGTGGAGCCGACCGACATGCAGACGTCGCCGAAGATGAAGTTGTTGGAACCGTAGGATTCGTTGAAGACGATCGGCAGCACCATCGTGTTGTTCTGGAACATGGCGTTGATGTACGTCAGCATCGAACGGGTCGTCGCGTTGTCGATGAGGATCTCGCCAAGCGAATTGGTGTAGGGCGCGCCGAGCTGGCGGCTCAGGTTGATGTACATGTTGCCGGAGGAGTCGTAGTTGATCAGATAGGCGCACTTCTTGTTCGCGACGTCGGTGACCGGATCCTCGTTCGCGTCGACGAGCGTGCTCTGCAGGACGCCCGCGAGCTGGTTGATCTGCTCGAGGGTCAGCGGCGTCGTGTGCGAGAGGTAGCCGTTGTCGGAGATCTCGATGCCGAGTGCGCGGATTTCGGCGATGTGGTACTTCAGCACGTCGACGTTGACGACCATGGTCTCGGTCGACTTGGAATAAGGTACGGAATAATAGTGCCCGCCGACGTACTGGTTGTTTTCCGCAAGGTAGGACGGGACGAAGTCGGCGAGGTCCAGCCCGACCAGAACCGTCTCGCCGAAGATCGAGGAGGTCGAGTCGGTGATCTCATAGGCGATGTTGGAGTTGATGAAGTTGTCCAGCGAATAGGCCGCGTCGCCGTCCACGTAGTTGGCGAAGTGGTCCGGGTACCCGAGCGCCATCGTCGGGACGACCGGCGGATTCAGGCCCATGCCCATCTGGATCTTCTCGCGAAGCGTGTTGTAGTCCGTCTGCGAAGTCGACGTGATCGTGACGTTCGGGAACATCGCCTCGAACTCGGCGATGATCTGGTCGAGAAGCGCGGTCTTGCCCTGGCCGTAGATGTGCCAGAAGATGATTTCCACTTCATCGTCGGGCAGATCCTGATAGACCAGCGGACGGGTGGTGGTGAGTTCCGTTCCGGTGATCAGATCCGTCGTCGTGATTTCGGCGGTGGTCGTCGTCGTGACGACCTCGACGCATCCGATGACGCTGAAGACGGTCACAAAGGCGACGAGCAACAAAAGAACTTTTTTCATTCGAATCCTCCTATGGTGTTTGTACGTACTGATCCTATGGAGAGGGCCGTTCAGCCCTTGATGCCGCTGCGGGACACGCCGCGCATGATCTGCTTGCGGAACGTGAAGAACAGGATGAGGAGCGGGAGCGTGACGAGCGTGGCCGCCGCCATCTGCCGGCCGAAATCCGTGCGGCCCGTCCCGATGTCGGTGAAGGCGCCGCGCAGACCGTTCGAGACGAGTCGGAACTCGTCCTTCATCGTTACCATCGCGGGCCATACGTACGCGCTCCATGCGCCCATGGAGTTGAGGATGATGATCGTCACGATCGTCGGCGAGGCGACCGGGATCATCACCTTGAGAAGATAGCCGAAATCGGTCGTACCGTCGACCTTGGCGGCGTAATAGAGTTCGTTCGGGATCTGCTTGAAGGTCTGGCGCAGGTAGAACGTGTAGAAGACGCTGGTCATGAACGGGACGGTCATGGCGATGAGGACCTGGCCGAAGGTCTGGTCGAAGGTGTACAGGCCGAGATTCGCGATCGTCAGGAAGTTGGTCAGGATGAAGATCTCGCCCGGAACCATCATCGTACCGAGCATGATCGCGAAGAGCGTGTCGCGGCCCTTGAAGTTGAGTCGCGCGAACGCATAGGCGGCCATGATCGTGGTGACCGTCGTGCCGGCGGTCGTGATGAGCGACACGATGACGGTGTTCTTGAGGTAGGTGAAGAACGGGAAGAGCGGTTCTCCCGCACGCGTTCCGCTTTCGACCAGCTCGAACAGCGCCGTGTAGTTCGTCAGCTGCCATTGCGACGGCTTGAGCCAGAGAAGCGGCGGAATCTCCTGCATCATGAGCTCGCTTTTTAGCGACGTCAGGATCATCCAGTAGAACGGAATCAGGATCGCGACCGCGACCACCCCGAGGAACGCATAGGAGCCGATGTTCCCGAGGATCTTCTTGGTGCGGTAGGCCTTTTTGTTGACAACGAAGAGATCAGACATCGTCGGCACCTCCTAGTAGTGCACCCTTTTCTTCGACACGACGCCCTGGATCAGGGAGAAGACGACCGTGATGAAGAAAAGGATGATGGCGGATGCCGCGGCATAGCTGTAATACCCCGATGAAGACAACTCCGCTCTGAATTTGTAGACGTAGGCGACGATCGTGATCATCGAATACGACGGGTTGCCCAGTTTGGTTCCGAAGAGACCGATGACCGAATTATAGGCCTTGAGGGCGCCGATCATCGAGGTGATCGAGATGTAGAGGATGATCGGCGAGAGCAGCGGGACGGTAATCCGGCGGAACACGGTCCATTTCGAGGCCGAGTCGATCTTGGCCGCGTCGTAATACTGCTTGTCGATGTTCTGCATGCCGCTCGTGAAGACGAGGATCTTGAATGCAAGGCTCTCCCAGATCGTGAAGACGAGCAGGGCGGTCATCTGGGTCCACCAGCTGGAGCGTCCGCCGATCCAGTCGATCGGAGACATGCCGAACCAGCCGAGCACAAGGTTGATGAGACCGTAGTCTTTGTGGAACATGACGGAGAAGGTCATGCCGACGGCGATCGCGTTCGTGACGTACGGAAGGAAGAAGACGGTCTGGAAGAATTTCGTGAGCTTCGGGATCGACTTCAGGGCGACGGCGATCAAAAGCGAGATGACGATCGAGATCGGAACGGAAACGAAGGCGATCACGAATGTGTTCTTCATCGCGGACCAGAACTGCGGATGGTTGAGAACGACGAGATAGTTACCGAAGAGGGTGTATCCCTCGATCGTCCCCTGGATCGGGCGGTACCCCTTGTAGAACGAGATGATGAAGGCGTTGATGAGGGGATAGAACGTGAACACCGCCATCAGGATCAGCATCGGCGCCAGATACAGCCATGCCTTCCAGTTGTTTTTCGTTTCCATGACGACGTCCCCGCTTACAGGCGTTTTCCGTCAAGGTCGAAAAGATGCATCTTCTCGGGCTTGACGGTGAAATGGACGACGTCCTTCGTCTTGATCCGGTGCTCCGCGTCGACGATCGCCTTGAAGGTCTTCTTGTCGAGGAGTGTCTTGGTGTCCATCTCGGCGTCGAAGATCAGCGTCGTGTCGCGGCCGATCGTCTCGACGAGGTCGATGTCGAATAAAAACGGGCTCTTGTTGGTCTTGTCGATGACGAATCCTTCGGGGCGGATGCCGACGTTGACCTTCTGGTCGGGCAGTTCGGTCTTGCCGACCTCCATACCGTTGACGAGAATGGCGCCGCCCTTGATCTCGCCGTCGAAGACGTTGATCTGCGGGCTGCCGAGGAACTTCGCCACGAACAGGTTGACGGGGCGGTCGTAAACGTCCTGCGGATGCCCCATCTGCTGGATCACGCCGTCCTTCATCACGACGATTTCGTCGGAAATGGACATCGCCTCTTCCTGGTCGTGGGTGACGAAGACCGTGGTGATGCCCGTCTCGCGCTGGATGCGCTTGATCTCCTCGCGGGTCTGCAGGCGCAGGCGGGCGTCGAGGTTGGACAGCGGTTCGTCGAGCAGGAGGACGCGCGGCTTCTTGACGAGGGCGCGGGCGATCGCGACCCGCTGCTGCTGACCGCCGGACAGTTCCTTCGGCTTGCGGTCGAGCATCTCCTCGAGACCGACCAGCTTGGCCATCTCGTAGGTGCGCTGTTTCGCTTCCTCCGCCGGAACGCGCAGGTTCTGCAGCGGGAACAGGATGTTCTCGCGGACGGTGAAATGCGGATAAAGGGCATAGTTCTGGAACACGAGACCGATGCCGCGCTTCTCCGGCGGCATCTCGGACACTTCGTCGCTGCCGAAGAAGATCTTGCCTTCGTTCTGGCGAAGCAATCCGGCGATCAGGTAAAGGGTCGTCGACTTCCCGCAGCCGGACGGTCCGAGCAGGCCGATCAGCTTGCCCGACGGAATCGTCAGGTCGACATGGTCGACGGCGTGGACCTCCTTGCGGTTCTTGCTGGTGAAGATTTTCGTGAGGTTGACCATTTTGATTTCCATACTGTATTCTCCCTACGCATATGATGTCGAAAAAGCGCGTTGCGACGTGCCTTGAATCCGTTCGTTTCCGTCCGATGTACCGGCATTCGAAAGGAATGTGCGGCCGCTTTTCAAACGGCATGAAAAAAAAAGAGGATTGCCTTTCGTTATAAAGGCAACACTCTTATGATATGTAGCAATGAAAATGCGGTCGTGGCCTCGGTCGTCGGAACGAGTCCGCCGATGATGCCGTTGAGCGCTCCCGAAGTATACAGAAAATACCCGACCACGCCGATGACCGCAAGCACGAGAATCATCTTGTACGTCTTCTTGATGAAAGTGAAAACGCCGATCAGGATGAAGATCGCGGCGCCGGCGAGGATGGCGGCCTGCATCCAGACGGCAAGTCCGGTAAGAATGCCGAGTCCCTGTGTGATGTACGGTCCGACGAATTCTTCGATGGTTTCGATGATGCCGGCAAAGACGAAGGTTCCTTGAATCGACATGCAAATCACCCCAGATTTTGTTGCGGGATTGTTCCCGCCCTATGTAGTATTATTATATCATAAGAACGTCATGCGCAATACGCGATTTTCGGCTTTTCGAATCAAAATGAACGGCGGTTCTGGATCGCGCGCGAAAGGGTCGCGTCGTCGGCGAATTCGAGATTCGCGCCGACGGGCACGCCGTAGGCGATCCGCGTGACGAGCAGGTCGGTGTCCTTCAGGATGCGGCGGATGTACATCGCGGTCGCCTCTCCCTCCTGGGTCGCCCCGGTTGCGAGGATGATCTCCTTGACCCGTTCGTCCTGGACGCGCGGCCAGAAGGCCTTCAGGTTCAGTTCTTCGGGACCGACGCCGTTGATCGGCGAGAGCGCGCCGTTTAAGACATGATAGAGTCCGCGATAACCGCCCGCCTTTTCGATCGAGAAAACGTCTTTTGACGTTTCCACGACGAGAATGCGGGTGCCGTCGCGGAGGGGATCGGCGCAGACCTCGCACCGTTCGCCGTCGGTCAGGTGACCGCAGATCGGACAGGGACGGATCGACGCTTTGGCGTTCTGGATCGCGGACGCGAACGCCTGGGCGCTTTCTCCGTCCATGCGATGGATGGTGTGGAGGGCGAATCGTTCCGCGGTCTTGCGCCCGACCCCGGGATACTTCATGAATTCGCCGATCAGGGTCTCAAGCGACTGGGGGAACCGCACGTCAGATCCCCGGGAAGCGGATGCCCTGGGTCAGCGAGCCCATCGTTTCCGCGACTTCCCTGTCGACTTTCGCGAAGGCGTCGTTGAGCGCGGCCTTCACCAGATCCTGAAGCATCTCGACGTCGTTCATGTCGAGTTCGTCCTTCTTGATCTCGATGCTGACGATTTCCTTGGTCCCCTTGACGGCCGCCTTTACGACGGATCCGCCGGCCTGTCCGTAGAACGTCGAGTTGTTGATCTCGTCCTGAGCCCGCTTGAGGTCTTCCTGCATCTTTTGGAGTTTCTTAAGCATTTGCGGATTGATCATTCGATTAACCTCCGGTCAACGTTTGACCTTGACGAGATCGCCGAACAGGTCGATCGCGTCGGCGACAACTTTCTCGATTTTCGGTGTCGCCTTTTCATCGGTGTCGGCGGATACGTCCCGCAGGTCGGGACAGACGATCGGCGAGAGCTTGATGTTCCTGCGACCCTGGCGATAGAGGACGGCGAACTCTTCGGAGATGGCCTTGAAGACCTCTTCGGGCAGTGCCATATAGTCGATGTCGCGATCAAACGACTGCTTCAAGACGTCCTTGACCACGGCCTTGGCACTCGGCGCCATGAGCTTGTTGCATGCGCCGGCGCCCTTGAACGTCACGATGATCCGACCGAATGAACTCGCCATCAGCGTACCCGCGGCGAAGATCTGTGCGACCTGCGCGCCGGATGCTGCGGACGCGTTCTTTGAAAAAAGATGCCAGTTGTTGATGAGAAAGGCCTTGTCGTTCCGGTTGCCGTTGTTCAGGACGTCTTCGATGAAGCCGATGTCGTACGTCTTGGAAATGTCGACACATGCAGATTCGGGTGCGGTTTGTGTGTCATTTGCGGGCTTTTCTACACTTTCTGGAACGAAATTTATTGTGTCGGAAATCGCTGTTTCTGGCTCTTTTTCGGTCTGGTCGATCGGTGCGTTTCCGCTCGTGGTATCTTTCTCTTGTTTTTTGGTATGGATCCGTGAAGAAGCGGTGGAATCGATAGTTTTTGTCGATTTTTGAGGTGCGGATTCGACTAAAGCACCCTTTTCGAGCTTCTCCAACCGGTTTTCGAGCTCATTCATCTCCCTTGCGACCTTGGCGTCGCTTTCGGGCTCCTCGTCGGTCATCTTGATGAAGGCAAGTTCGAGGTAAAGACGCGGGTTATTGCTCCAGCGGATGTCGTTCGCCGCCTTGTTCAAAATATCGAGATAGAAGAAGATTCTGCGGTTGCTGAGGGCTTTAGTAATTGATATGAACTCCTCGTTCTTGCTTAATACAGACAGCGAATCGGCGAACCCGACGTTCTTGTAAACGAGCACGTCGCGATAGAACTGGATCATGTTCTGACAGATCTTGGCGACGTCTTTTCCGGACGCGATCAGCTCGTCGAGCGCCTTGATCGCCTGCGCGGAGTCCATTTGCCAGATCTCGTGGACGATTTCCATCTGTTTGGAGAACGATACCGCACCGCAGATCTGATTCACGTCGTCCAGCGTGATCATTTCGGGGCTGAACGAATATGTCTGATCGAGCAGACTGAGCGCATCGCGAAGTCCGCCGTCGGCGAAAATGGCGATCTGGTTCACCGCGGCTTCCTCAATGTTGATGTGTTCCTTCGCGATGACTTCCTTCATCTTTCCGGCGATCTCGACGGGAGTGATCGCCTTGAAATCGAAGCGCTGGCAACGCGAGTGGATCGTCAGCGGGATCTTCTGAGGTTCGGTCGTACAGAGGATGAAGATCACGTGTGCCGGCGGTTCCTCGAGCGTCTTGAGCAAGGCGTTGAACGCTCCTGTCGAAAGCATGTGGACTTCATCGATGATGTAGACCTTGTATTTCACATAACCCGGCAGGTATTTCACCTTGTCCCGGATCTCGCGGATCTCGTCGACGCCGTTGTTGCTGGCGGCGTCGATCTCGATTACGTCGCTGATCGTTCCGTCCTGGATTCCCAGGCAGTTCGGGCAGACGTTGCACGGATTCGCGATCGGGGCCTTCTCGCAGTTGACGGCTTTCGCCAGGATCTTCGCGATCGATGTCTTTCCGGTTCCGCGCGGGCCGCTGAAAAGATAGGCATGAGCGACCTTGCCCGAAGTCAATGCGTTCTTGAGCGTCGTCGTGATGTGGTTCTGCCCGGCGACCTCGGTGAAATCGATAGGGCGGTAGGTTCGGTAGAGCGCCTTGTAACTCATCGGTCGTTCTCCTTTCGTGGATTTTCTTCAGCGGTCGTCGTCGAGGACGGTGACGGTTCCTGCATCGCCGTCGACGACGACGCGATCGCCGTCGTTCAACGTTCGCAGAACGTCGGGCACGATGACTCCCGGCAGTTCCTTGACGCGGGCGATCATCGAGGAATGCTGGTCGTACGCCCCCGTTTCCGCAACGAAGCCGACGACATGGGGTTTGTGGCAGTTGCGGATCACGGACGGACGCATCTGGTCCATGACGATGATGCGCGGTTCGGCGAAGTCGAATTCGCGTTCATACTGCGCCGCAACGAGCGCATGCAGGACGCGGTCCGTGGCGTCGATGATGTCGATGACGCGATTGCGCATGTATGCGTTTGTCAACACGCTGAATCTGGCGACGATGTCTTCGGCCGCTCCCCGATAGGCGCGAAAGGCCGATTCACCGCGTTCGATGCGGGCGTAGACGTCGTCGAGCAGGATCGGATCGCACACCATGAGCTTGTGCGACTCAAAGACCATCCTGACCGCGTCGCCATGGGCCGGATCGCTTTCCTCGACGTCTTTCTCGAGTTCTTCGACACTGCGTCGAATCGCGTTATCCAAGGCTTCCTTTTGATTTATATTTAAATCAAAAAGAGGTTCGGAACCACGGGCCGGTCGATAGCGGAAGACGATGCCGGAAGCGATTCCTCGATGGATTCCCAATCCCTTCACAACACGCATTCTGTCCACTCCCGTACATCATATTATACTCGATTCGCGGCTCTTTGAGTACCGCGATCACCTTTTCTCGGACAGTTTCTCGCGCACTTGCGCGATCACGAATGGCATCGCCTTCGCCTCGAGACTGCGGGGTTCGAACCGCCTTTCAAGCCGGGCGATCGAAAACTTCTCGCTTTCACCGTTCTGCGTCAGGTAGAATCCGTATTTGAGCGCTTCCTGGAAGCGCGGACTCTCCTTGAGACGACGGAAATCCTCGATCAGGAACAATTCCGAGTTGCGCATCCGTTCCGCGATCGCGTCCAGATACAGCCCTTCATAATTCGTCTTCTGCTTCTTGTCCTGCAGTCTCTGCATGATGTAGTCGGACAGGAACATGAAGACGGCGAAGATGATCGGGAACAGGATCGCGTTCCACAGGTCGGCGGTCTCATACGTACCCGCGAAATGCTTATACAGAGCCACGCCGCCGAGCGCGGCGAGCGCGAGCGCATAAAGCGCGAGATAGAATTTCCAAGACTTCAGACGTTTCTGATTCATGATGTCATCACCCTCAAGTATTATACAATATGCACCCCCGTTATGATAGAATATTTACGGTGATGCCCATGCTCTACGATACCATCGTCGGGATCGCGACGCTTCGCGGGACCAGCGCCATCAACGTCATCCGGGTATCCGGCGACGACGCCATCGCGGCGGTCGCCTCGGTTTTCCGCGGCCGCGATCTGAACGATGTACCGAGCCACAGCGTCGCTTACGGCCACATCGTGGACGACGGCTTCGTCGTGGACGAGGTGCTCGTCAGCGTGTTCCGGGAACCGAAGTCCTTCACCGCCGAGAACGTCGTCGAAATCAGTACCCACGGGGGCTTCCTCATTCCGGAAAAGATCGTCTCGCTTCTCGTCTCGAAGGGCTGCCGGGCGGCGGAACCGGGCGAGTTCACCCGCAGGGCGTATCTGAACGGCCGCATCGACCTTTCGCAGGCGGAAAGCGTGATGGATCTCATCAACGCCAGGACCGATGCTCAGCTCCGCCTTGCCCATCAGGGCCTCGACGGTCGCGTATCCGTGCTTGTCGCGGGTCTGCAGAAGGAGATCCTCGATGTTGTCGCAGCCATCGAAGTGAACATCGACTATCCCGAATATGACGACGTCGTCGTGATGACCGACGCCGTACTGGCGCCAAGACTGACCGACATGGCGGCGCGGATCGCCGACATCCTCTCCAAGGCGGAGACCGGGAAGGTCATCCGCGAAGGGGTCAGGGCGGTTATCGTCGGAAAGCCGAACGTCGGCAAGTCGAGCCTCCTCAATATCCTCCTGAAGGAAGAGAAGGCGATCGTCACGGAGATCTCGGGAACGACCCGCGATCTGGTCGAAGGGGAACTGAATCTGGGGGGAATCACCCTGAGGCTGATCGATACCGCCGGCATCCGCGAAACGACGGATGTCGTCGAAAGCATCGGCATCGCCCGCAGCCGCAAGGCGATGGCGGAGGCGGATCTGGTGATCCTGGTGCTCGATCAGAGCGCATCGTTCACCGAGACAGACCGGCAGCTTCTCGAGGTGACGCGAAACAAACCCAGGATCGTCGTCGGGAACAAGGTCGACCTGGGCAAACGGACGCCGGAGGGCGTCGACAGGATGATCGACGTTTCCGCGAAGGACGGAACCGGCATCGCCGAACTGGAGCGCGAAGTACGGCGCCTGTTCGTCGACGAGGCCGTCGTGGCATCCGGCGAGACGATCGTCGCGAACGCCCGCCACATCGGGAAACTCAAGGAAGCGGCAACCGCCCTCCGCGATGCGCTCGACGCATGCGCCGCGCATCGACCGGTGGACATGATCGAACTCGACATCCGCAGAGCCTGGGAATCCCTTGGCGAAATCACGGGGGAATCCGGAAGCGATCTGCTGATCGAAACGCTCTTCTCGCGGTTCTGCCTCGGCAAGTGACATGTTTCACGTGAAACGTCATCAAGTCCTACGAAGCGCAATCGAATGAAAATCCGGACCAGCGGCGGGTCCGGATTTTCATTCGATCACATGCGCATCATCGAAATGCGGTATCATCTCAGTAGTCGTCGAGAAAGGTCCTCTCGTCGTCTTCGTTCCGATACCCCAGAACTCCGTTGAGATTGACGTTCTCGGCGCTTCGGAAGATGTTGATGTCGATGTTCATGTACACTTTCCGGAGCGATGCGATCAGGTTCTTGATCTCGCCGCGCTTCGAATCGGTCTTGGTGAGGATGAAGCGGCAGCCGCAGTTCATCGCCTCGAGCTTGTGATAGTTCATGAAGCGGACGATGTCGTGCTCCTTGACCAGGTACATCGGCCGGATCAGTTCGATCTCCGGATAGTTTTCCGAGCGGATCTTCGGAAGCATCGTCTTGAAGGTTCCCGCATAGAACATGTTCAGGAGCGTCGTCTCGATCACGTCGTCGAAGTGGTGCCCGAGCGCGAGCTTGTTGCATCCGTACTTGCGTGCGAGTTTATAGAGGACGCCCCTGCGCATCCGGGCGCACAGGAAGCACGGATCCTCTTTGGCGTATTCCTCGGTGACCTTGAAGATCGCCGAAGGCTCGACGGCGACGTCGATCCCGAGCCTTTCACAGGTTTCCTTGTGTTTTTCCAGCTTTTCCGGCGAATAGCCCGGATCCATGGTCAGAAAGACCATCTCGAACTCGACATTGCCGTGACGGCGGTACTCCTGAAACAGCTTCGCGAGCAGAAGCGAGTCCTTCCCGCCGGAGAGGGCGACGGCGATCCGGTCGCCCGGTTCGACGAGATGGTACAGGCATATTGCTTCGACGAACTTGGAATAGAGCGGACCCTTGAACGTCTTCGTGATGCTGCGCTCGACGACGTCGCGAAAAGAGAATACACGCATCGGTCTCACCTCCGGGAATGTATCCATTATACAGGAAACGAGGCTTCTTGTAAATCGTCCAAACCACCTTGTGTGATTGAAAATAATTTTAAATAATTCTTGATAATTCGAATGTAAACTGATATAATTCGTTGTGTGGGGAATACGTATTATAATGGAGGTTGCAAGCATGACCAATTTCGTATGGGCGTCCAAAAAGCCGCTCGACGACATCGCGACGATCTACGAATCGAACATCACGCTGAACAAATCGGCGAGTTCGTATTTCGAATCGGCCTACGTCGTCCTGCTCGGTTTGGATCGCGAATCGCAACGGATCGCCGTCAAGCCGGTGTCCAAGGAAGAAGTCTCGCTCGGGTACATCCCCGAGGAGCAGCAGCACAACATCACCGTGAAGCCGAGCTACTCCCGCATCTGCAACAAGCAGTTCGTGCAGGAGGCCGCGGCGCTCGCGGGGCTCAAGTTCGAGCCGGGGCAGGCCTTCAAGTTCGAGGCTTCCTGGAACGACAAGGAGCATGCGCTCATCATCGATTTGAAACACAGAGAGGGGTAATCCGCCATGTACACGTTGTCGTTGACCTTGGGTGACATCATGGTCATCGTCTGGTTCGCCATCATCATCTTCGCCGCCGCCATCGAGGCGCTCTCGATGGATCTCACCAGCATCTGGTTCTCGGGCGGTGCGCTGCTTGCCCTCATCATCGCCGCCATTTTCGGCGATCGGCCGGGGTCGATGGTCGCGCAGATCGTCGTCTTCATCGTCACCTCCGGCGCGATGCTGATCGTGCTGCGCCCGATTCTCCAGCGCCATCTGAAGAAGAACGACGTCCGGACGAACGCGGACTCCCTCGTCGGCAAGACCGCGATCGTACTGAAACGCATCACGCCCGACGACCGCGGCGAAGTCCGGATCGAAGGCAAGATCTGGTCGGCCGTCGCCAACGAGACTCTCGAACCGGAAGCCAAGGTCGAGGTTCTCGCCATCAGCGGCGTGAAACTCGTGGTGCGCAAGTTCCAATGAGTGCCGGATTCCTGAAACGGGCGTTGTCTTCCCTGGTCGACCTCGCCCTCGTCTTCGCGGTCGTCACCGCCGTCTTCTTCATCGGCGGACGCACGCTCCTGCAGAACCGCATCGAAAACTACGACGTGATCGACGCCGAGTACCAGGAAGTCCGCACCGCTCGCGACGAGGACCTCGCCGTCATCTATGCGGACTACCAGGCCGCCCTCGAACTCGCGGGCGACGACGAGACCGCCAAGACCGCGGCCGCGACCGAATATGCGGTCGCGCAAGCGCTCATCGACGCCCAGTTCTCGGCCGACATTGCGCCATTCAACGACGTCCTCACCGGATACTACATGACCATCATCTACTTCTACTCGATCGGCATCCTGATCCTCATGGGCATCTATACGCTCGCCACCGGATCGAAGACGCTCGGCAGACGTCTGATGCAGATCCAGCTCTCCGGTCCCGTCAACCCGCTCTCGATCTTCTTCCACGACATCATCCTGAAGTATTTCTTCACCATCATCGTCTTCTCGGTTTCGCCGTTCGCCGGCGCCATCCTGCTCGCCCTGTCGCTCCTCATCGACGTGATTCTCATGAGTTTCACCAAACGCCGGGCGACGTTCCGCGACCTGATGCTCAAGATGCAGGTCGTCAAGACCGGATACGGCTACTGATCCATCATTCTCCGGAGTGACCCACGCCGCGCCGCACGCTCCGGAATCCGGCGGCGATTGATTCTCATAACGATTCAAGACAATGTTTCCTTAGGAGGGAAAAGACATGTTTCAACCGTTGTTTCTCGATATGGGTTTAGGCTGGTGGATTCTCATCGTCGTCGTCCTCATCGGCCTCATCTACTTCAGCACCCGGATCCGCGTCGTTCCCCAGGCGACCCAGCTCGTCATCGAACGCCTCGGCAAATACCACGACACCTGGAACTCCGGCATCCACATCCTCTGGCCGTTCTTCGACCGCGTCAAGCGGACCTACAACAGCCGCGGCCAGATGGCCGACGTCATCACGCTCAAGGAACAGGTCCTCGACTTCGTCCCGCAGGCCGTGATCACGAAGGACAACGTCACGATGCAGATCGACACCGTCGTGTTCCTGCAGATCACCGACGCCAAGCTGTTCGTCTACGGCGCCGACAACCCCGGCCTGCTGATCGAACACCTCACCGCCACCACCCTTCGTAACATCATCGGCGAGCTCGAACTCGACCAGACGCTCACCAGCCGCGACGTCATCAACGAGAAGATGCGCAGCATCCTCGACGTCGCCACCGACCCGTGGGGCATCAAGATCAACCGCGTCGAACTCAAGAACATCATCCCGCCGAAGGAAATCCGCGAGGCGATGGAGAAGCAGATGCGCGCCGAGCGCGAACGCCGCGAATCGATCCTGATCGCCGAAGGCAAGAAAGCCGCCGCCATCCTCGACGCCGAAGGCGAGAAACTGTCCGCCATCCTGCGTGCCGAAGCGAAGAAGGAAGCCGCCATCCGCGAGGCGGAGGGGCGCGCCGAAGCGATCCTCAAGGTCCAGGAAGCCACCGCACGGGGCGTCGAACTCATCAACAAGGCCAATCCGTCCAGGGAATTCCTCACCATCGAAGCCTACAAGGCGATGGAGAAGGTCGCCGAAGGCCAGGCCACCAAGATCATCGTGCCGTCCGACATGGCGGGCCTCGTCGGCCTCGCGACCAGCGTCGCCGAAAGCCTGAAGAACCCGCCCGCACCCGAAAAGAAGTAACCATCACGACGAAAGCGGCTCCCGCACCCTGCGGAAGCCGCTTTTTTCGTATGCTGAGACCGTTGGCTCCGCGCCGGTTCGTCTCTTCGTTCCGTCAGCGGATCGTGAACCGTTCGAGGATTCCGACGCCCGAGGGCACGATGTCGGTCGGATTGTTCTTGTACAGAACATAGGAGACGACCTCGATCGAGTCGGATTTCACCGTGACGATCGGGATTACCGGGTTGTTCCCGGCATAGACGAACTGGAGGAAGATCCCCGATGCGTCGCCGGCGTCGTAGAATTTCGTCCCGGCGGTATTCCCGACGAGGTAGGTCGGTCCGATCGAGGACGAATAGTCGTTGAAATCCGCTCCGTCTCCGGGGCCGAGGAGCGACACGGTTCCGAGCGGATAGTCGTCGGCGCGGCCGAAGAGGACCGCGGCGCCGCCGGAATAGACGGAGCGCGAATACTGGTGGTCGTGCCCCGAGAGGACGAGATCGACCCCGTATTCCTCGAAGATCGCCGGGAGCGCTTCGCGGACGGCGGTCGTGTCGTAGGTGGCGGAATAGGGACCGCGATGCATGAAGACGATGATCCGGTCGGTTCCGGCCGCCGCCAGATCTGTTTCGAGCCAGTCGAGCAGGATCCCGACGTTGGCTTCGTCGCGATCGAGGCATGCGGTCGTCCCGTCGCAGAAGATCTCCGTGTCGAGGGCGACGAAGTGGACGCCGCCGTAGTCGAAACTGTACGTCTTCCCGCGGTCGACGTTCGCCGGGCGACGGTCGTCCGCGAGTTCGACGAACGCGCCGTAGGTCGGTCCGTTGGTCGGAAGGTGGGTGTAACCGTCATATTCCATGAATGCCATCCGATCCTCGGAAATCGCCCCATGCTCATGATTTCCGATCGTCGTCGCGATCGGTTTCCCGACCGCGAAGACGGATGCGTAGCGCAGGAAGGACTGCCACTGGGTGCGATCGTCGTGGTCGTTCACGACGTCGCCGACGAACAGGCCGAAATCGACGTCGACGCCGGCTTCGGCGCGAACGCTCAGAAACGCATGCGCGAAAGCCATGTAGCCGATCTGGTCGTTCTCCTGCGGATCGGCCATGAATGCGAATGCGAATTCCGTGATGTCCGACGCCGGGCACCGGTAGGTCCGCCATTCATCGGATTCCGTGCCGTCGGCGCTCTTGACGCGGTATTCGTACGTCACTCCGGGAACGAGCGGGCCGATCGTCGCAGCGTATGCATGAACTGTCCGCCGCCCGACCATCATCGTCTTCAGAATCGCCGAAGCGGTCTCGACGACTTCGGGATCGGACGCGACGCGCCACTCCGCGACGCCGCCGGTGTCGGCGGAGAGGACGAAGTTGACGTTGACGTAGCGGTCCGGATGTTCGTTCATGTAAAGCGCGACGTAGAATGGATTCGAGATCGCCATGACGAGATCGAGCGTCGATGTGGACGCCACGGTCGTAGGCTCGGTCGTGTCCGCAATCGTCGTCGGCAAGGAAGTCGTCGACGTCGTCAACGTCGCGGCGCCGCATGCGGCCGTCGCGAACGCGAACATCGCGATCGACAGGAACATTACGCATCGTTTCATCGGGATCCTCCTGCCGGGGTCGCCGGGCGAGACGAAAACGGCAGGCGTTCTCGCCTGTCGTCGCATTTCATCAGAATTCGCAGTTTCGCGGCGTGCGCGGGAACGGGATCACGTCTCGGATGTTGTCGACGCCGGTCACGTACATGATCATGCGCTCGAGGCCCATCCCGAAGCCGGCGTGCTTGCAGCCGCCGTAGCGACGTAGGTCGAGGTACCACCAGAGGTCCTTCTCCGGTACGTGCATTTCCTTCATGCGCGAGAGCAGCATGTCCAGGCGTTCCTCGCGCTGCGAGCCTCCGCAGAGCTCGCCGGATCCCGGGACGAGCAGGTCGACGGCGGCGACGGTCTTCCCGTCGTCGTTCTGACGCATGTAGAAGGCCTTGATGTCCTTCGGCCAGTCGGTGACGAAGACCGGACCGCCGAAATGCTTGGTCAGATACTTTTCATGCTCGGTCGCGAGGTCCTTGCCTTGGACGGGGGCGTTCTCGAACGCCTCGCCGGATTTCTGGAGGATGTCGATCGCGTCGTGGTGCGTGACCGTCCGAAACGGCGTCGAAAGCACGTGCTCGAGTTTGGCCTTCAGGCCCTTCTCGACGAATGCGTCGCAGAACTCGATCTCCTTCGGACAGCGGGTCAGGACGTGGTCGATGACGTACTTGACCATGTCTTCCTGGAGCTTCATGTCGTCCTTGAGGTCGGCGAAGGCGATCTCCGGTTCGATCATCCAGAACTCGGAGGCGTGGCGCTGGGTGTTGGAGTTCTCGGCGCGGAAGGTCGGGCCGAAGGTGTAGACGTTGCGGAACGCCATCGCGTAGGTCTCGACCTGAAGCTGGCCCGAGACCGTGAGGTTCGTCGACTTCCCGAAGAAGTCCTTCCCGAAGTCGATTTCCTTCGCGCCGCTCTTCACGAGCGCCTCGAGGTCGAGGGTGGTGACGCGGAACATCTCGCCGGCGCCCTCGGCGTCGGAGCCGGTGACGATCGGCGTGTGGACGTAGACGAAACCGCGTCCGTTCAGGAAGCTGTGGATCGCGAACGAGACTTCGGAACGCACGCGGAAGACGGCGTTGAAGAGGTTCGTGCGCATGCGAAGATGGGCGTTCTCGCGAAGGAACTCGCGGCTGTGGCGCTTCGGCTGGATCGGATAATTCTCCGGCGAATCGCCGAGCAGTTCGATCCGGCGCGCCTTGATCTCGAACGGCTGCTTCATCGCCGGGGTGAGTTCGAGGATGCCCTCGACGGCGACGGCGGCGCCGACGCGGAATTTCTGCGCGTCCTTGAAGTTCTCGATCCTGCCGTCCTCGTAGACGACCTGGATCGTCTCGAAGAACGACCCGTCGTTCAGGTCGAGGAAGCCGAATTCCTTCTGACCGCGGTTGTTCCGGATCCAGCCCGAAAGGGCGACGGTCTTCCCGCCGAATTCCTGGTATGCGCGATACAGTTCCTTGACCGTCGTGGACGGCCGTTCGATGGTGGCCATGCTATTCCTCCTTGAAGATTCCCTTCAGAATGTTCTTCCGTTCCGTCTCCGTATGGCGTTCGATCGCGTAGCGAAGGGTGGTTCGTGGCAATGCGGTGTAGTTTTTCTTGAGAAAAGCGTCGAGCTTCGCCCGGTCGCGCTTCCCGACCTCGCGGAGCATCCAGCCGAGCGCCTTGTGGATCAGGTCGCGGTCGTCGGGGAGCGCCGCGGCGAGGACGGCGAGCGTCTCGTCCAGCAGGCCCTTGCGGATCAGGGTCAGGGTCGAGACGATCCCGACGCGCTTGGTCCAGAGATGATCGCTTAAGACGAGGCGGTGCAGGAGCGCGAAGTCCTTCGTCTCGGCGACGCGCAGGCCGACGACCGCCGGACAGGACATGTCGACGAGGTCCCAGCCGTTGACGCGGTCGAGGCGCTTCAGGTACCACTCCATCACGTGTTCGCGGACGGCGCCCGGTCCGCGGGTGGCGAGACGGGCGAGGATCTCGACCGCGACGGCGCGATGGTCGTGGATCGGCGAGGCGAGCAGGCGGTCGAGTTCGGATTCGGTGATCGATTCGTAGTGGTGGAGCGAGACGGCGTGGATTCCGGCGGCGGGGACGCCCATGAAGAGGTCGCCGTGCTGGTAGTCCCCTTCGCCGGTCTTGTGGTAGTAATTCGAGGCAAGCGGGGTCTCGTTCGTCTTGCGAAGTTCCAGTTCCTCGAACGCATCCATACGGTCTCCCCCCTTCCGGAAAATAAAAAATCGCCCTCAAAAAGGACGATGTCTTCACCGCGGTGCCACCTTGTTTCCGGATTTCTCCGGCACTTGACGTCATAACGCCGACGCGCGTACGGTTCTACTTCGTTCTTCCGTCTCTCCCGGGTGTTCTTCGGACGCTGTCGGACGCGGGGCTCGCACCATCCCCCGTTCGCTTCACTCCATTGAGCGTCGTACTCTTCCGTTCTTCGATTTGCCTATATTATAGCACAACCGTTCCGCTTGTAAAGGCAAACTAGAATAAGAGGACGCCTCCGGGGAGATTCCTCAGAGGTGTACGGTCAAAATCGCATGTCATACAAGGCATCCCTGTTTATCACAGCCCGTTAACTTTGTGCTAGAGAATAATACGATCATTGGATGAGCGGAATCGAGCGAACGCGAATCCATATGGATACGCCTATTACCCACATTGCGTTTCGCTGTTTTCCATCACGCCCTCATTAACACGAACAAGACTACCCCCTCTTGACCGGATCGAGTCGTCATTCGAATTGTTGCGTGTCGTGGTCGAGTCGCTTCCTGCTTATACATGTGGTGTCGCAGACCACTCCTTTATTTCCATACCAATCCAATATTCACACTCGTAACCAAACACGTCGACTTCGACAGGGCTTTGCTTCGGTGAATTCGTCCTGATCGTGTAGCGCGATCGGATCCGATCGAGTTGTGTCGAAAGAAATAGGATTTCTTCAACCCGCCCTTCACAACGGTTTTTTGTCGTTATCTTCGCATATAGAGAAAAATAGATTGACAGAAGATAGTTGGTCACTCATTATAATCCATACTTATCAATTTATTGATGCACGATTAACGTATTGGTTTTTTCATCGATGTCTATGCGACGTTTTGTTAGCATTCTGTTTTCGTGATTCAAGAACTCGAGCCACCTTCTATGCAATATCTGCTTTGTTGATGGTAGTGATAGGCTCCCCTTTTGTGCGATTTTGATTTTCATAATCTTTTTCCCGACACTTTGGTTTCTAAAGATCTTGTCACCCAAAAAATAATACGACAATGATATTGTTATAAATGGAATAAGGTAATAATCCAAAACGGCCTGACCCATTGTTCCCATGATGATAAACGGAATCAAGTCTAGGAGAAATGTAACCGCCCAATCAAGAATAATGCTTATAGAGTATCTCTTCGCTATGTCTCTATTCTCCGCTTTCATTCATCGGCCCTACTCTTTCTTATCCAGTAAGTCCCAAAAATATCCAAGGAAATTCAATTCGATGGATTTCGAATAACCCAATAACCCCGCGCCAACACGAGCGGTAATCTGTACTCCGCCATCTATTCGGAATCCGTCATCTCCCCAGCCGGCCCGCACATATAGTCCGCCGAAAGATAATCCAACAAATTGATTATCTGTGCCATCTATTTCTGTATATCGTTCATAGTACGCCGCACCACCGTCGACAATTATGCTTGATCGTAATTGTTCAAGTTGATTTCCGTGAACATCGTTTACTTCTCCAGACTGGTTGATTGCAACATATAGCGCTTTACCTGATATGGCTTTTCCAAATGCAAAACTACCCGATTCGATAGAACCGCTAATATTTGTAACGGTAGTAATTTCCTCAACCGCGTTTTGAATCGTTGGCGATGTTGCGAATATAGCGAAAAGGAGAAGGCTGACGACCAGTAACGTAACCCACAGTTCCCCACTCGGGTCTATATTCATCACCGGAGTAATGTATACAAGAGTATCCACAAAGCTACTCCTAGAATTTGTAATGAATCTCCATCTTTCTGGAGTTGTCCGGTCCCTTCTCTTGGAAAACAATAATTAATTCAACCAAGTCGTGAAGAATTCCTTGATCCAATTCGGTTAGGATCTCAAATCGGGATAGATTCTCACAAAACGAAATAACCCTTTCTTGTTTCTTTTTCAGCTCATCGAGATCCGGCCGAAATTGTTTGATGTTCCTAATCAGAGACATTTTTTCTACGTCATATGATTTGTCAAGAATCAAGAATTTTTCTTCTTGAATCTTCCCCAATACGAAGCTCTCATAGAGCGCCTTGGTAATTTGGTCGATTTCATGTATACGTTTTTCTTGATTAATCACGCCTTCTGATATGTCGTCAAGCCGATTCAGAAAGTTTGTTTGATAATGAATGGTATCCAGGACCGCATTCACTCCGTTTTTTGACAAGGCGATCAACTGATTCAATCTTTGCAGAACAAAGTTCTCCAATTGCTCATAGGTCACATAATGGCTACAGCATCTCGTTGTTCCATATCTGCGGTAAGTACTGCAATCGAAGGTGCCGTAACATCTCCTGTTTGGGCGGATCGAGAGGGTTAATGTTTTCCCGCGGTTTCCGCAGCGAACCACCCCTTTGAAAATGTTCTCGTGTAAGGTTTTGGGTGTTTGGGGTCTCAAGTGAATTCTTGCTCGAACAAGATAAAGGGATTCCTCATCAATGATCGCCTCGTGCCTATGCGCCGTGACGATCCATTTTTCTTCTGGGTTTTGAAGCAGCTTCTTGCTTTTGTATGAACTTGTCTGATGTGGATTGCAGACGATGCTGCCTGTATATTCGCGGTTTTCAAGGATGTTCAATAAGGTTTTTGTCGACCAGTCAAAGGGGAATCGGTCGATGGCGTCCGAAGGGTATTTTCCCAATCGTCCGTAAAGTTCTGCCCTCGGGGTCATTACCCGATCATTTCTAAGGGCTTTGGAAATTCCGTAGACGCTTACCCCACTCAAATATAGATTGAATATCTTTCTCACAATCCGTGCTTGGGCAGGATTAATCACGAGTTGATTCTTGTTATCTTGACTTTTGTCATATCCGTAAGGGGGGAAGGGACCGGTGAATTCTCCATTCAGGGCTTTTGTATGATATGCGCTTCGAATTTTTTTGCTGATGTCTCTGGCATACCATTCATTCATGATGTTCCTGAATGGGGCGAATTCGTTGTCGTTCAAAAGGGTATCAACTTGGTCATTGATCGCGATGTATCTCACGTCATTCGATGGAAAATACTGTTCGATATAATATCCCGTGGAGAGATAATCTCTTCCTAGGCGGGACAAATCCTTGGTGATAACGATTCCCACCCTGTTGTTCTCGATATCGTTTTGTAATTCGCCGAACCCGGGGCGATCGAAATTGGTTCCGAAATATCCGTCATCGATGTAGAACTTGGTATTCAGCATGCGATGCTGATTCGCATATCGTTTCAAGAACGTTTTTTGCGTTTCGATGCTTGAGCTGACACAATTAATTTCATCTTCTCGAGAAATTCTGCAATACAGCGTGGTTATTTTTTTCCTTTCCATGATTGCACCTGATTCAAACAGACTCGACAAGTCCATTATACATTAGGTTTTCATATGGAAAAAGCCGCATTTTGAGGCGGACGACTTCAAGTATTCATGTCTGAAAAACGCAGTATTTCTGCCGCGTGAAGACTATTGGAGTCTGTCTGCCTTTTTTTCAATTGTCCTCTGGAAACCAAAACTCCTTTTCGATGAACCGGGTCATTCTTCCGGAATTGTCGCTAAGTTGACTTAAACTGTCATCAAAAAAGAACAGGAATGAGATTTGGTGATTAGCGTCGGAATATCCGATCATACCGAATTGTTCGGGATAATCAAAATTATCATCATCCACGACTTTTATAGTGAAACTTTCATATTCAAATTCCGTTTCAGGGATTAGGTAATAATCATTTTCCACTAAAGGTGTTTGCAAAAATAAGTACGATCCAAGGACGGTTTCCTTGGCGGTTTCGTATGTTTCATCTGAATACGTTATGACCAAGTTGATTGACTGTCCTAGTCGATCATAATAATAAATTTCACAAGTTTGGAAGGCCGGTATATCAGTTAAAACCGGCATAAAGGCATTTGATCCGGGTATTGAGTCGAGGTATTCTTGATAATCATCCGTGTTTGTGTAGACTTGCCCACAACCCGTAATCACCAAAGCGAAGAGAATCAATGTAAAACAAACTATCCATTTTTTAGGCATGATCGTTACCTCTGTCCTGGTTGATATATTGGAAATAGTCGATGATAACCAACACCGGGCTCATTGAAGTCTCTATAATGACCGATGGAAAACTTACATACCATTCCTTTTCATTGAAGACGGTCCTGCCGATATCCGCATGCGCTGCGCGATCGTTTTCGCTTTCCAAAAATCCGAATCGGCTGGGAATGTAGGTGATATCATATCCGGCATTATGAACCATCCACTCCGATGCGATTCCGGTTGCGGTTCCATTAAAACAGTCACCATGACCGCTAAAATATCGAAGGTAAATAGAATACCCAAGTACAACCGAAGGATTTTGAACCTTATATGAATTTACAATTCGTCCTCCGTCACCCGACTCGGACTCTTCAAAGTATACGTCACCGTTGGCAATATCAATTACATCTTGGGTGGCCCAAGTTGCATACACTACGGTTAAAATCAGTAGCCATATTGGAAAATCTCCGTCGCTGTCTGTATACATTACTGGATTGTTCGCGCAGTAGGTGTACATGTTGACGGAGGCGATGTCGCCAAGTTCCCCAAGCAAGCCGTCCGCGTTCAGGAATCGCGACAAGGCCGGGGAGTAATAGCGGCTATTTAGATAATACATCCCGATTTCTGAATCATATCGATATCCACGATATGTATATGGGTTAATCTCGAAGATGTTACCATTAGGATCGTCAGGATTGTTGATGACGTTCCCATACGCGTCATATTCGTATTGCACGAGTTCGTTTCCGGCTTCGTCGATGACGCCGATGACGTTGCCCTGAAGATCCTTCAGGTAGTAATAGGTAGCATCTTCATAAACGAAGCCTAGGATGCTTCCGTCGGAATCGATCAGGTAGCGGATCTCGTAGGTGTTTTGAGTGACGCCGCTCACTTTCCTGACACAGACTTCACGATGGACGGTCGACCCAAGCAGATCGTAGGTATAGGTCTCGACCGTCGTTCCGACGGTGACGACCTTCGAGACGCGGTATCCCTGGTCGTTGTACTGATAGGCGATGGTCGCCGCGACGGAATCGTCCGCGTTGCGAACCGAGATTCCGGCCAGCTGACGACCGTCCCAGGAGAACTCGGCGTGATCGTAAGTCGTTCCTCGGAAAACGAAATTCGTTTGTTCGAGCGGATTGCCTTGTTCATCATATTCCGTATATCCGTGTGAAACGGTGCTTACAAAATCCATTATAGCATACGATTCGAGCTGATCCAACCACTCCGAGGAATAATTGAATGTCTTCGCTTCGTCATATCCGCCGACGAAGAACACGATGTTGAAGGTGACGTCGACCCCGAGGGCGGATGTCGCGTGATAGGTTCGGT
>JBAZNL010000010.1 GCA_041649275.1 Candidatus Izemoplasmatales bacterium | reverse complement strand
ATTCAGAAATCGGGATGTATTATCTAAATAGCCGCTATTACTCCCCGGCCTTGTCGCGATTCCTGAACGCGGACGGCTTGCTTGGGGAACTTGGCGACATCGCCTCCGTCAACATGTATGCCTATTGTGTCAACAATCCCGTGATGAACGTTGATCCAACCGGGTATTGGGTTCTTGCATGTTCGTTATCATTTTCTGCGTGTATTATTGGAGGCGTTACTGTTTCAATTATCTCATTAACAGATGGAAAAGGAAACTGTGGCTTATTGATCGCAGCATTTGGCATTTTCGGAGTGTTGGCAGAGGGATCGTCACTGGGAGTCGGATTCATGTGGAAATATAAAACCGTTAATGAATATCTTAACGCTATAATGGTGGCTTACTCAATAGATGTTTATGTTGGAATGGATTTCGTTTCTGATCTCCCGAATTATTGGAATGGAGATTTTAAAGAACGTCTCGTTGGCGTACAACTCACTTGTCCCGGATTCGGAGCGGCATATACATCTAATGCCTTCTGGGCGCTCTATATACCCATACGGAAAGCGACATCGTGGGGAGGCGGAGGAAGATCAAGATGAAGAATAATTACTTATTTCGATTTATTACGAAACACAGGAAACTCTTCGCGTGGATATTGGTTTGCCTTGTGGTCATGATGCTCTGCATAATGGCGTTTTTTTATTCCGCAATTATTCGACTAAATACAATAATGCGTTTTGCAAATAACGGACGAGAAGTGGTTTGGAATAACGAGCTAAACGTTTCTGAAGACGATTTTGATGAACTTTCCTTTGTTACGCCGGTAAATACAGATACGCAATACTACATTAATGGGGGATGCAAATACACAGTTAACCGCCTCGAATCGGGCATCATAACAATATGCGGGATTGCAAATTATGAAGTGCTTGACTATAATTATCAGACCACAATTGAACAAATTAACAATCAAAGGTTCATTGTTTGTATGCAGATCATTCATTGGAAATGGACAGTAATAACGGTGGAAAGCATCAATTGAAAAGTACTATGTGCACATGTTTTCACAACCATTAGTTCGTGCATATGTGTGATTAACCTACTTGCGCCTTGCGTTAGAATGGACTGTATGAACGGATTATCGCAGCATATGTAGTGTGGATGGTGTGGGTGTTTGTCAGTGGGCCCCGAGTGATTTCATATAGGTACAACCAGGAGGGTTAGAGAAACCACGCTAAGCAAAAATGGATTGGCGCGGGAATTGAACGAGCGCTCTGCGATACTATGCATATTGGCAGGATATGACTCTCGCTCGTCGGGCAACTTTTACAGATTGCACTTCTCAAATCGTTCGTTCCTATGTCCATATCGAGGTCGATGTGCATCGACATTTCATCATTTGATATGACCAAAACAATTTGCTGCCTCCGCCGTGAGTCTATGTCAGGAAAGTGAACGGCGTCACTCAGGACACCTACGAGATCCGCTACCTGATCGATTCCGACGGAAGCATCCTAGGCTTCGTTTATGAAGATGCGACCTATTACTACCTGAAGGATCTTCAGGGCAACGTCATCGGCGTCATCGACGAAGCCGGAAACGAACTCGTGCAATACGAATATGACGCGTATGGGAACGTCATCAGCAATCCTGACGATCCTAATGGTAACATCTTCGAGATTAACCCATATACATATCGTGGATATCGATATGATTCAGAAATCGGGATGTACTACCTGAACAGCCGTTATTACTCCCCGGCCTTGTCGCGATTCCTGAACGCGGACGGCTTGCTTGGGGAACTTGGCGACATCGCCTCCGTCAACATGTACAACTACTGCGCGAACAATCCCGTGATGAACGTTGATCCAACCGGGTATTCGGTGGTAAGTTTCATTGGTTTTACCATCGTAATTGGCGCAATTGGAGGTGCATCGGTTACCGTTGCATGGGTTATAGATAGTTACGGAAATCAAGGAATTTTAATAACCGCAAGCTACGGGTTTTATCTACCTGGAATATCATTTTCGTGGGCGCCGTTCTTCTCGTGGCGAAGAACCATATATGATTTGCCCGGAATCTCGATGGTGGTTGGTGGCACAACGGCTTCGCCCTTAACATTTGGTATAGAATTCTTCAGCGACAATAAAGGCGTTGCGGGTATTTCATTAAGTATCGGCGTCGGAATTCCGAGTGTAGAAATTCACTTAGGTAGCGCGGTAACCGTGCTAATTCCGTTTAGCAAACAGAAATTGATTGAAAAAGTCCAGATTGTGGAATTGTTGAAACGAATAGGAGAGATGCTCCGTGGTCAAGCCCGCCGATAAGTATCTGGTATCCATATCATATTCATTCTATGAAAACTATCAGTTGTCGACGCTAGCGTTTTTTGATGACGGTTTTTCAATTTCTGGTCCCTTCATTGATACGACGAGATACCAATATCGTCAAGTGATAAAAGTTGTTCGAGCAAAGATATTGCCATTATTAAAGTTATACATGTATGGTTCGTATTTTGTTATTAATTCCTACTTTCCCGGACTAATTATCGAAATTTTCGTTAAGCATCAGGTGTTGTGTGAGAGATATAATAAATCGGTTCACAATCCTGGTTGTTCTTCATTTCAATACTGGCTGAACAATAAATAAGATAGCTGGCAATCTCAATCCGGTTGTATATCATGCAACTAGACCAGGTGTAAAACGTTATTAAACGCGTGACGCTTATTGGAATGACGACTACAATCACAAGCATTGAGGTAGTAATTTAGTTAACGGTCAAACCGCCTTGACGGGCATGGAATGTATCTATGCTTGGCAGGGATATTATTCTGGAGATAGGTATTCAGTTAGTCCAAGTGACTTCTATTGGTATTACTCAATTGTTGAAAAATATGCGAGGGTGGAATAAGCGTGGTATTGTATAAAAAGCGATTGCGTTATCCCATCGTGGGATATTATGGCTTAGTCGTTTCGCTTGTATGTTTTACGGAAGTGATATTGCACTTTGACCGTTATATATTTGCATTTCCTTTCCATATGGCGATATCGATTTTCCTCGTCGTGATAGTGTTGCTGCTGTTTGTGAATAACATATGCGGGTTCCAATTTCTGCTCGTTACCAACGAAAAATAGTAATTCGTCTGGCCGTTTTCAAGAAGACGTTTTTATTATCGTCGTACTCGAATTTACAAATGGTTCACGCAGAGTCCCGCGTTTCCATCGTTGGAAACGTGAATGAAACTGGAAAAGGGGAAATACTCATGCCTTTCATTAGATTGTCTGATCGTGCCCAATCGATCCTTGAAATAATACTGCGAGCAGCTGAGTATCAAGAGCACATCTCTGACAACGTGCGAAGTTAACGTACTTCCATTGGATAGTTGAACTCAACACTAATCCTTTGACGTCGATAAAGCCCCTATCTTGGAGGATGTTGTCTCGACAAATCGATCGATCTCCGGGTCTGCCGATGTCAACATTTGGATTCGTACCGATTCGAGTTATGGAAGTCGCGAGTGCAGGATGTTCCCCCTATACAAGAGAACCACCCCTTGTCTTCGCCAATCGGCGATCGATGCAAGGGGTGGTTCTTTAGTATGCTGGGATTTGAATTGGTTTTTGCGCGCGTTTCAACTGAACAGGGTCGAGATGCCCTGGTCGTCGATGATGTTGATGATGCCCTGCCCGAGCAGGGGAGCGATCGAGAGCTGCTTCAGCTTCGGGAACTTCTTCTCCTCCGGCAGATAAATCGTGTTCGTGCATACGAGTTCGATGATCGGCGAGTTGATCACGCGGTCCGGCGCCGCCCCGTTCAGAAGCGGGTGGGTGCAGAGGGCGTAGATGTCCTTCGCGCCGGCTTCCTTGAGCGCGACCGCGGCCGCGACCATCGATCCGGCGGTGTCGATCATGTCGTCGATGATGATGCAGTTCTTTCCGCGCACGCGGCCGATGATGTTCATCACCTCGGCGACGTTCGGCTCTGGACGCATCTTGTCGATGATGGCGATCGGGGCGACGAGGATGTCGGCGAGCGTCCTGGCGCGGGCGACGCCGCCATGGTCCGGCGAGACGACGCAGACGTTCTCGAGGTTCTTGGACTGGATGTAGTTCGCGAGGATCGGCATCGCGCGGAAGTTGTCGATCGGGATGTCGAAGAAGCCCTGGAGCTGGGCGGCGTGGAGGTCGACGCTGATGACGCGGGTCGCGCCGGCGACGGTGAGCAGGTCGGCGACCAGCTTCGCCGAGATCGGCTGACGCGCCTTCGCCTTGCGGTCCTGGCGGCAGTAGCCGTAGTACGGCATGACGATGTTGATTTCTCGGGCCGACGCGCGCTTCAGGGCGTCGATCATGATGAGCAATTCCATGAGATGCTCGTTCACGGGGTTCGAGGTGGTCTGGATGACGAAGACCTTGTGACCGCGCACCGTTTCGCTGATGTTGATCGAGATCTCGCCGTCCGCGAACCGCGACACTTCGCAATCGGACAGGGGAATCCCGACGTAATCGGCGATCTCCTGGGCGAGCGGATGGTTGGAGCTGAGCGAGAAGATCTTGACTTTGGATCCGTGGAAAATCGCCATCTGGTTCCTCCCGGGTCACTGGAAGTGACACCCCTATTATACACCGCGCCGAGACATAAAAAAAGTGCCAACCTTCCCAAGTCGGCACCGCGTGCGTTTTCATTCCGTAATCTTTTCGACCGGTTCGCCGGGCGGCAGCTTGCTGTAGGCTTCGAGTACGGCGTTTTCGATCATCTGGCGCGTCTCCGAGTTGATCGGATGGGCGACGTCCTTGAACTCGCCCGAAGGCATCTTCCGGCTCGGCATCGCGACGAACAGACCGTTCCGGCCTTCGATGACGCGGAGCTCATGGACCACGAAACTGGCGTCGAACGTGATCGCGGCGATCCCGACGAGGCGATTCTCGCCGTCGACGCGCTTGACCCGGACCTCGGTAATCAACATGTTAACACCTCTGGTCTGGATTATAGCATGAGCGAAACCCTTTTCCAATGGGGTTGCCCTTTTATTTTGTGAATTTGGCCGTGAAAATACGACATTTTTCGCCATTTTCGGCGATGAAACGCGCGATTTCGTCGCTTATTCCGAGGAACGCCTTGAGGATCGTCGAGCCGCTTCCGGTCATGACGACGCCCTCCGGACCCAGTTCGCGGGCGATCTTCGTCTTCCAGGATTCCACTTCGGGAGCGATCGCGAAGGTCGCCGGTTCGAGCGCGTTACGCATGTTCGCGACCATCCCGGAAACGTTCTGCACGGCTGCGGCGGCACGGAATGCGGCGAACGGAACGGACGGATATCCGCCCTCGTCCCACGCCGCGAAGACCTTTTCGGTCGACGTGAAGACGTTCGGATGGACGACCAGCACGGACCAGGCGGACAGGTCGAGGTCCGCCGGGACGATCCGCTCGCCGACGCCGTAAACGGCGGCGGGGCCGCCGACGAGGCAGTAGGGGATGTCGGCGCCGTGGCCGAGGGCGAAGGCGGCCATGTCTTCGGCCGACATGCGCCAGCCGAACAGTCCGTCGAGGCCACGGATCACGGCCGCCGCGTCGGCGGAGTTCCCGCCGAGACCGGCGCCGGCCGGAATCCGCTTCTTGATCGCGATCTCGACCCCCGTCGTCTCGCCGTGGCGCACGAGCAGCGCGGCGGCGACGCGCGTGATCAGGTTGTCGCCGTTTTCAAGGAACCGGTCGTTGGAGTCGATGCGGACGCCGGCAAGGCCGGGGACACGTGCGATCGCGACGTCGTCGCAGAGGTCGATCGTGGCGTTGAACATCTCGAGTTCGTGGTAGCCGTCGGGACGCTTCCCGACGACGTTCAGGAAGAGGTTGACCTTGGCATATGCCTTCTCATCAATCCGATCCAAGACGTCCCCTCCTTCCCGTTCTCCTCCATTGTATCATGCGGACGCGTGTTTTCCAATCGTCCGAAAAGACGAGATCGCCGTCGCCGGCGATCTCATTGAAGCGTGATTTCGAGGATGTCCTCGGCCTTGAAGCGTTCCCAGGTCGAGAGCACGATCTCCTTCGCGGTGTAGTCGACCCTTTTGATCGTGCCGTAGGTGAAGCGCACGTAGCCGTCGTGATGGTACTTGACCTCGATCTCGGCCTTGGTCGAAAGCGCCTCCTGGAGCTGGCGGTTGAGCTCGTCGCAGGCGTCGTCGGACAGCCGCGGCCGTTCCCGCTTGCCGAGCCGGTAGCGCATCTCCTCGAGCATGGAGGTGTATCCGGCGAGGGCGTCGAAGGCGTTCCACTTGATGATCCCGCGGTCCACGTAGGCGCTCATGCGTGGTGACCCCCGATCATTTCGTTCCTGGCCTTGATGGTCGAGGAAACCAGTTCGCTCGAGGCGCGGTTGACGGCGTTCTTCCCGAAGCGGAACTTGATCTCGTCGATCGCGGTGAAGACCGCCTCCTCCCGGACGGCGCGCTCGACGTCGTCGAAGAGGCTCGCCTGGCGCGGCTGTTTGTCGACCAGGTTCCCGACGCCGACGTGGACGCGGCGGATCGGGCAGCGTTCATAGTGCATGTTGAAGAGGTGCAGGCAGGCCTTGTACACGTCGCTCTCGTTGGACGTCGGCTGGTCGAGGGTGATCTGGCGGCCGAAACCGCCGCCGACCTCCTGGCCGTAGCCGATCCCGAAGTGGACGGTGCGGGCCGCCTTGCCGGCGAGACGCAGGCGGCGGCAGACCTCGTCGACCATCTCGATCACGATCTGGTAGATGTCCGGCGGATAGTAGTCGCGGAACAGGACTTGGCCGCTGCCGAAGCTCTTCGTCACGGGCTTGACCTTGGATTTGTCCTGGATCATGCTCATGTCGACGCCGTGCGTATGGTACCAAAGTTCCTCGCCGAGGATCCCGAAGCGCTTCTTGAGGCGGCCGACGTCGCACTTGGCGATGTCGCCGATGCGGTACATCCCCATCTGGTTGAGGTGCGCCTCCATGTTGCGGCCGATCCCCCACATTTCCGAAAGGGGAGTCACCGTCCAGAGCTTGTTCGGCAGATCTTCGTAATCCCATTTGGCGATGAAGTCGGGGGCGCGCTTCGACTCGATGTCGAGCGCCAGCTTCGCCATCAGCATGTTCGGACCGATGCCGCAGGTGGCGGTGACCTTCGTCTCGGCGTAGATCGCCGCCATGATCTCCCTGGCGAGTTCGACGTCGGTCTTCTTGTAATAGTCCACGTATTCGGTGAAGTCCATGAAGACCTCGTCGATCGAGTAGACGTAGAGGTCCTCCTCGGAGACGAAGCGCATGTAGATCTCGACGATCTTGGTGGAGAATTCGAGGTACTTGTCCATCCGCGGCTTCTGGAAGATGATCTTGATGTTGCGCGGCAGTTCGAAGATGCGGCAGCGGCTCGGCACGCCGAGCCTCTTCAGATACGGCGAGACGGCGAGCACGATCGATCCGTCGCCGCGACCCTTGTCGGCGACGACGAGGGGCGTCTCGAAGGGGTCGAGCCCGAGCAGGCTGCATTCGACCGAGGCGTAGAAGCTCTTCAGGTCGATGCACATGATGTGGCGGTGCAGGCGATATTCTTCCACGGTCTCCCCTCCTTCGCAACCATTATACCGATTTTGGCGGCGCTTGGAAAGCCCCGGCGGCGGTTTTCGCGACTGAAAGCGGCATCTTTTTACTATCGTAAAAACGGGCCTCGGGACGATTCTCGCGGCGGTTCGCTTTTCACCGGCGGGCGCCGTTGACATTCGCGTTTCGCGGGTCTATAATATAGTTGTCCAAAATATACAACGCATTGGAGGATATCCATGAAGACACTTGAAACGGCGCTTGGCCGACTCAATTTCTCGCACAACGAGGCCGCCGTCTACCTGTACCTGCTCGAACACCCGGGCCGCACGGTCTACCAGATCGCCCGCGACCTGTCGCTTTCCCGCTCCACCGCCTATCCCGTCGTCGCGAAGCTTTTCTCCGACGGCGCGGTCCTGATGGAATCGTCCGCGGACAAGGACGCCTATTTCGCCGAGGCGCCGGCGGCGCTGCTTTCGCGGATCCGCGCCGGCGTCGACGAGACGATCGGCTATCTCGCGCAGGAACTGCCGAAGACGGCCGTGAAGCCGGAGCGCGACGCCTACGCCACGGTCGTCGGCTACGAGTCCGTCGTCGCCCGCGCCCGGGAAATGCTGCGGTTCGCGACCAGGGAGGTCTACATGAACACCGACCTCGACATCGGTCTGTTTCAAAGCGAGTTCGCAGCCTTGGCGGCGGCGAACGTCCGCGTCATCGTCTTCTCGTTCCATGCGCAACGCGCGTTTCCCGGCATGGTGGAACTCTTCTCGCATGGACTCCCCGGCTTCTGCAACTCCCGCCTGATGCTCGTCGCCGACGGGAAGGAATCGATGCTCGCGAACCTGAACGAGAACCGCGGCGAGTGGACCGGGACGGTCTCCAGCAACGCCCTCTTCACGAAGGTCGTCGCCGAACACATCCATCACGACATCTATCTGACGCGGATCACCGAGACGCAGGGGAAGAACCCCTTCGAGGAACATCCGGAGATCCTGCTCGGCACGCTCGCCGAGCGGCTGGAGTGACATGCTCGAACATCTGAACCGACAGAACTACCTGAAGGTGGTCCTGTCGATCGCCCTGCCGCTGTCGCTGCAGGTCCTCTTCCAGTCATCGCTCGGCATCATCGACCAGATCATGGTCGGAACGCTCGGCGAGACGGTCATCTCCGGAATCGGTCTCGGCGGGAAGATCCCGACGGTGTTCTTCTTCACCTCGGGAGCCTTCACCGTCGGCGCGTCGATCCTGATGAGCCAGTTCTACGGCCGCAAGGATCGCGAGAACGTATCCCGCGCCTTCGTCCTCTTCAGCCGCTGGATCGCCGTCGTCGGCATCGTCTTCTTCCTCGGGGGAATCCTGTTCGCCGAATCGATCATCTCGATCTACACCCCCGACCCGGCGGTCCGCGCCGTCGGCGCCGTCTATCTCCGCATCGTCGCCGTCGGCTTCCTCCCGAGCGTCGTCACCGGCATGGTCGGCAGCCTCTTCCGCAGCCTCGGGAAGGTCAAGCTCCCGACCTACGCCTCGTTCGCCGGCGTGTTCCTGAACACCTTCCTGAACTGGGTGCTCATCTTCGGGAAGTTCGGCCTGCCCGCGATGGGCGCCGCCGGTGCGGCGATCGCGACGACGGCGACGCGGTTCCTCGAGTGCGCGATCCTCGTCGGCTTCTTCCTCGCGCATCAGAAGAAGCCGACGGAGGCCTTCGACCTGAAACTCGGTGTCGGTTCGGTCTTCCGGCTGAATGCCTTCCGGATCACCCTGCCGATCTTCCTGTCGGAACTGCTCTGGAGCCTCGGCGAGAACGCCTACGGCATCATCTACGGCCACATCGGCACCGCCGAGACGGCCGCGATGGTGTCGATCGGTCCCGTCGTGATGCTCACGATCGGCTTCTTCGCCGGAGTCAGCCAGGCGGCGTCGGTGACCACGGGCAACCGGCTCGGCGCCGGCGAACCGGACTTCGCGCTGTTCCTCGGGACGCGGACATGGCTCATCGGAATGTTCGGCGCGATCGTCTTCGGAATCCTCGTGATCGTCGCGTCGCCGTTCTATCCCCGCATCTACAACGTCGGAGAGACGACGCGCGCGACGATGTCGGCGATCCTCATCGCCTATGCCCTCGTGCTCTGGATCAAGGTGTCGAACATGATCCTCGGCGGCGTCCTCAAGGCCGGCGGGAAGACCAAGTATGTCTTCTACATGGATCTCGTCGGAACGTGGGCGATCGGCGTCCCGCTCGGCGCGGTCACGGCGTTTCTCTTCGACTGGCCGATCCAGTACGTCTATCTCGCGATCGCCCTCGAGGAACTGGTGCGACTCATCATCGGCGTGGTCCTCCTGCGCTCGCGAAAATGGATCAGGACGATCTCCGCATAAAGTCCGCGAGCGCGGGATCGACGCCCGTACATGTCAGAGGCTCGAACGAAAACCCCCCGACCATTCCGATCGGGGGGTTTTGCATGTGGCAGGATTCCGTCGCTCAGGCCGGGAACCAAACCGTGATTCTGGTTCCCTTGCCAAGCTCGCTCTCGAGGGTGATCTTCCCCCGGTAGGCGAGCACGATGTGCTTCACGATCGCGAGTCCGAGGCCGGTCCCGCCGGTCTTCTTCGAGCGCGCCTTGTCGACGCGGTAGAAACGTTCGAAGACGCGCGCCTGGTCGGCCTTGGGAATCCCGATGCCGTCGTCCTGTACGACGAGTTCGACCCCGGCGTCGTTCTTGGCAAGGGAGATCCGGACATGGCCGCGTTCGACGCCGTACTTGATCGCGTTGTCGGCGAGGTTGCGGACCAGCTGGGTCATGTGCTCGTGGTCGGCGTAGAGGGCCGTCGGCACGAGGGTGGTCGCGATCGTGATGCCGCGTTCGGCGGCGATCGGCTCGAGTGCGGCGGCGACTTCCTTGACGACGTCCGCGAGGTCGATGTTCGTCGCGTTCTTCGTCAGCCCGCCCTGCTCGTACTTCGAAAGGTCGAGCATGTCGGCGACGAGGTGGTTCATGCGCCGCGCCTCCTGGATGATCCGTTGCGCCAGGTCGATGGTCTCTTCGGGTCCCTTGGTCATGTTCGCGGCGATCAGTTCGGAGGCACCGAGGATCGAGGTGAGCGGGCTCTTGAGTTCGTGCGACGCGTTCACGAAGAAATCGCGCTTGAGAACCTCGAGCTCACGTTCCTTCGTGATGTCGGTGTAGATCAGAAGGACGCTTTCCGTCTCCTTGCCGTCATCCGGGTTCTTGATGACGGTGACGGAATAGGACCGTCCGTCGACGGAATCGGTGCAGTTCGTCCCGATGCCCTTCTCGAGGGCGTCGCGGATCGCCGCCTGGATTGTCTCGCCGCGGAACAGGTACAGATAGTCACGGTCGAGGTTGTCGTCATTGAATCCGAGCAGGGACTTCAGAAAACGGTTGACGAGGACCACGCGGCCGTAGACATCGAGGATGCAGAGCCCTTGGTCCATGTGGTCGAGGATGAAGTCGAGTTTGCGCTTCTCGTTACCGAGTTCCCGGATGTTCGAGGAGATCATCCTGGCAATGTCGTTGATCTCGTTCGTGATCATGTTCATCTCGTCAGCGCTCTCGATCGGAAGACGTTCGACGTAACGCCCTTCGGGGATCGCCTTGAGCGATGCGGCGGTCTCCCGTAGCGGGCGCAGCGTCCGATCGGCGACGAGTTTTGCGAAGACGATGGCGACGCCGACGAGGAAAGTCGCGACCAACAGCGTCAGAAGAACGAACTCGGTAATGAATGGAGTGATCGAAGACGCCGGAATCGAAACCCGAAGATAGCTTCCGTCCGGCAATCTTTCGGCCAGATACATCATTCGTTTCCCGAGCGTCTCCGAATAGCGAACAACGAATGTTCCCGGGTCTTGAAACTCAGGTCTCGAAAGGTGGTTTTCGCTAGAAACGAGGGCGGAATCGGCGAGGACGACCCCCCCCTGATCGATCAGCGTGATGCGCAGATCGGTGCCGATTCCATCGAATGCGTCGATCGTCTCCTCGATGTCTCCTGATTCTTCATAATGGTCTTTGACAATGATCAAATAGTTCTGTATATTCATTTCAGTTGCTTTTGAGATCGAATTCTGGACAACAAGCGTCGATCCGAAAAGAAACGTCGCAAAGACGATGACGATGATCAGACCGAATCGAACGACGAGCTTTTTCTTCATGGAACGAACTTGTACCCGATCCCGCGGACGGTCTTGATCGGGTCCTCCGGCAATCCGGCTCGTGCCAGCTTCTGTCTGACTTCCTTAACGTGAACGTCGAGCGTTCTCGTCTCTCCGAGATAGTCGTAACCCCAGACGGAATCGAGGATCGACTCGCGTGTCAACGCCCGGTTCGGATTGCTCATCAGGAGTCGCAGAAGCGAGAATTCCTTTGCCGTCAGGGAAACCTCGTTTTCACCGACGATGCATGCGTGTTCGGCGATATTCAGAACGATTTGACCCGATTCGACGGTTTCCGTCTGCTTTTTATCGTTTCTTCGAAGCAATGCCTTGACGCGGCTGATCAGTTCGAGGACCCCGAAGGGCTTGACGAGGTAGTCGTCGGCACCGGCGTCGAGGCCGACGACGCGTTCGATCTCGGAACTCTTCGCGGAGACGATCATGATCGGGATCGACGGCATGCCCGGGTTCCCGCGCAGCTTCCTGAGTATCTCGATCCCATCCGAGTCCGGTAACATGATATCGAGCAGAATGAGATCTGGCAACGCCAGTTCAATCGCCGCATACAGCGATTTTCCGTCTGTGAACGTGTCGACTTCGTATCCCGAGTTCGCGAGTGCGATGTGGATGATGTGGCCGATGTTCGGATCATCTTCGACCGAGTAGATCAGAGCGCCCATGGAATCCCTCCTCAGAAAATCAGATTGTGCTTGTGTTCGCCGGTGATCGAGAAGACCACCCATTCGCCGATGTTCACGGCGTGGTCGCCGATGCGTTCGAGGTACTTCGCGACCATCATCGCGTAGATCGCGTAATCGGCGTCGATGGTCCCGCTTCTGATCGCGGAGGCCACCGTCTTCTTGACCGATTCGAAATAATCGTCGACGACGTCGTCGTCGTCATGGATGCGCTCGGCGAGCGCGACGTCGCGGTTGATGAAGGACGAGAGCGCGCTGCGAATCATCTCGGTCGCGGCCTCGGTCATCGGCTTCATTTCCCTGATCTCGTAGGGTTTCTTCGTCTTCTCCATGAAGATCGCCATCTTCGAGATGTCGGCCGCATGGTCGCCGATCCGTTCGAGATCGGTGATCATCTTCAGGACGGACGTGATCAGCCGCAGGTCCTTCGCGACCGGCTGTTCCTTCAGGATGATCTTGAGGCATTCCTTCTCGATCGTCTGTTCGAAGGCGTTCACGACCTTGTCGGCTTTGACGGTGCGTTCCGCGAGATCGACGTCCATCGTCAGAAACGACCGGAGTCCCGCGTCGATGTTCTGCATCACGGTGTCACCCATCTTGATCAGTTCCAGCTTCAGGTTTTCCAGTTCTTCGTCGAAACGGATGCGGCTGTTCATCGGCCTGCTCCCCCTTCAATCATTATATCATAGATGCGCGTCATCATCCGAACCTCCCGGTGATGTATCCTTCCGTCTTCGGATTCGACGGATGGCTGAAGAGCTTGTCGGTGGGTCCGACCTCGACCAGTTCCCCCGAGAGGAAGAACGCGGTGTAGTCGGAGATCCGCGCCGCCTGTTGCATGTTGTGGGTCACGATCACGATCGTGTAATCGTTGCGGAGGCCGACGATCAGCTCCTCGATCTTCGCGGTCGCGATCGGGTCGAGCGCCGACGTCGGCTCGTCCATCAGGATCACGTCCGGTGCCATCGCGATCGCGCGGGCGATGCAGAGCCGCTGCTGCTGCCCGCCGGACAGGCTGAGGGCACTCTCCTTGAGCCGGTCCTTGACCTCCTCGTAGAGGGCGGCGTCCCTGAGCGCGCGCAGGACGATCTCCTCGAGGGTCTTCTTGTCCCTGATGCCCTGGCATCGGGGTCCGTAGGCGACGTTGTCGAACACGCTCATCGGAAACGGATTCGGTTTCTGGAAGACCATCCCGATCCTTCGGCGCAGGTCGATCACGTCGGTCCCCGGCGCATAGATGTCTTCGTCGCGATAGCGCACGTCGCCCTCGATCCGGCAGTTCGGGATCAGGTCGTTCATCCGGTTGAGCGTGCGCAGAAACGTCGATTTCCCGCAGCCGGACGGCCCGATGAGGGCGGTCACGCTGCGCCTGGCGATGTCGACCTTGATGTTCTTGAGCGCATGCGTCGCGCCGTAGTGCAGATTCAGTCCTTCGATCCTGAAGGCGCCGTCGACGTTGCTTTCGCTGTTCATGCGCCCACCCCCGTTCTCTTCCTGATGTAGCGGTTCGTGATCAGTTTGACGACGATGTTGAGGAACACGACGATGACGACGATGATGATCGCGATCGTCGCCGAGAGTTCGACGTTGGCCGGTTCGTCCGTCATCATCGCCCATATGTGCACGGCGAGGGGAGTCGACTTCCCCGTCAGGGAGACGTCGTCCTTGATCGTGGTGCCGATCGCGAAGACGAGTGCGGCCGATTCGCCGATGATGCGCCCGATCGCCAGCAGCACGCCCGTCACGATGCCGGGAAGGGCGCTCGGAAGGACCGCCTTGAAGGTCGTTTGGGTCATGGACGCGCCGAGCGCGAGCGACGCCGAGCGATAGTCGTCGGGAACCGTCTTGAGGCTTTCCTCGGTGGTGCGGATGATCACCGGAAGGAGGATGACCGCGAGCGTCATCGAACCGGAAAGGAGATTTCCGCCGGTCGCGCCGGTCCACTTCACGGTGAGCGGCACGAAGACCGCGAGCCCCAGCAGGCCGTAGATGATCGACGGCACCCCGGTGAGCGTCTCGATGAAGGTGCGGATCGCTTTCGTGAATGGTCCGACGGCGGCGTATTCGGTCAGGTAGATCGCCGCGGCGACGCCGATCGGAAGCGCGATCAGGAGCGTGAGTCCGATGAGCACGAGCGTCGTCAGGATCGATCCGCGGATTCCGCCGCCCTTCGTCTGGAACTCGATTTCACGGATGGCATCGTTCGCATCGAGCGAAGCGATCATGTTCTCGGCCCCGTAGCGCGAAAGCGCGGTGGAATATCCGTCGAAGGCGATCCGGACCACGTCGTAGTCGGTCCGGAGCGGGAGCGGTTCGGTGCCGACGCCCTTGTCGTGCAGATAGGCGAAGGGGCTGTCCGGATGGACGTAGTCGACCTCGACGACCGTCTTTCCGAGCAGATCGGTCGCGTCGGAGAGGGCGATGCCCCATTTCTCCGAATAGAACGATCCTTCCGGCAGGTCGATCCCGGCGGCGCAGTCGCACGCTTCGGATCCTTCGTAGAAGTCGGCGACGAACCCCTGCGATTCGAAGTTCTCGACGACCAGGTCGAGGTTGAGGAGCGCCGCTCCCTTCCCGAAGATGAAGGCGAGGATCGCGATCAGGGCGGCGAGGCTCGCGGTCGATGACAGATAGGTCGCGGCGTTCAGGAAGAAATCCCGGAGCTTGCGCGCGCTACGCCTTGACATGGACGGATCCCACCCTTCGCCTGATCGCGTTCAATGACAGATTGGTGATCAGGATCACGACCATCAGCACGAGACCGACGGAGAAGCGGATGTCGTAGTCGATCCCGGTCGTTTCCTTCAGTCCCTCGAGCATCATCGTGGTCAGCGTCGCGGTGGTGTCGAGGAGGTCGAACGACACCCCGGAGCGCCGTCCGCCGGCGACCAGCGAGACGGCCGTCGCCTCGCCGAGGGCACGGCCGACGCCGAGGATCGCGCTCGTGAAGATGCCCGACTTGGCGGCGGACAGCACGACCTTGAAGTGGGTCTGCGTCTTCGAGGCGCCGAGTGCGAGCGAACCGTGCTCGAGCGCCTTGTCGACCGATCGGATCGCGACCTCCGAGATCGAGGTGATCGTCGGGATCGTCATGAGCGCCAGCACCAGCGCCGCCGCCAGGATCGAGTTCCCGCCTTTCGACTGGTATCCGATCGCCATGCTGAAATCGTAGACGAGCTTCAGGATCACCCCGGCTCCGAAGAGCCCGAAGACGATCGAGGGGATCGAGGCGAGCGTCTCGACGACGGTGCGCAGGACCTTCGCGAGCGGCTTCGGCGCGACCTTGGCGATGAAGAGCGCCGTGAGCACCCCGACGGGAAAAGAGACGGAAAGCGACAGGAAGGTGATGAAGAGCGTCGAGAGGATCAGATATCCGACGCCATAGGCGTTCGAAACGAAGGTCGCGCCGACGAGCCAGACGTCGCCCGTCAGGAAGCGGAACAGGTCGACCGAGCCGAGGCCGTCGTTGTCGGAGACGAACGGGATGATCCCTCGGACCAGGACGATGCCGGCGATCAGGAAGACGAACGAAGCGGAAAGCAGCGCCGCGGCCAGGAAGACGCTCTTTACGACATGGTCGATGCGGCGGCTGCGGACGGTGTTCCGCATCGCGATGCCGATCATCGGATTCGTCATCCGCGATCCCTCCTTTCATGCGAAAAGACCCTTCCGGGTCTCATGAACGCCGATGTGATTCGAATCATTCGCCCGCGGCGACGTCGGACCACTTCGCGCTGGTTCCGTCGTAGATCGCCTTCAGGTCGGCGGCGGTGACGTCGGACAGCGGGTTGCTCAGATGGACGATCGCGACGATGGCGTCCCAGGCGAGCTGGCCGATCTGCGACTCCGGAACCGTTTCGGTGGACTTGAAGAGGCGGGAGGCGAAGGCGACGTCCTTGCCGACGGAAGTATCCTTGATGGCAGGGTCGTTGGTGCGCTTGTAGGCGTCGCCGGAGCCGGTGTGGTCGTGCTCGGCGACGAAGTTGCCGCACTTGGGCATGAAGGCCGCGGTCAGCGCCTGGGCGACCTTCTGGATCGAGTCGGACCCGCCGAAGCGCACGGTCACGCCGCTGTTGTCCTCGACGCAGACGTCGTGCTGGGCTTTGATCGAGTCCCAGGTGGTCGAACTCGGGAGCGAGATGGCGCCGGCATTGGCGATGATGTCGCCGGCATCGGTCGTGCCGAGGAAGGCGACGAACGCGTTGACGATCGCTTCGACCGTATCGGAAGGATAGTCGCCCGCCGCCCGGGTCATCCACATGAACGGACGCTTGAGGGCGTAGGTGTTGTTGATGACGTTGGCTTCCGTGGGAGCGACGCCGTTGTAATACAGTCCCTTGACGCTGGTGTTGACGCTCGAGAGGGAGATGTAGCCGATGCCGTATTCGTCGATCGTCATCGCCGTCAGGATGCCGGTATTGTCCTTGATGATGAAGCCGTCGGCGAGGACCGAATCGTCGGTCTCGGCCTCGGCGAAGCCGATGCCGGCCATGAAACCGGCCCTGGTTCCCGAGGTGGTATCCCGGGTGTAGACGTTGATGGACATGGACGCGTCGAATGCTTCGGTGGTGGTGGTCGTGGATCCGCAGGCGACCAGCGCCGCGGCGGCGATGAGGACGGTCATCGCAAGCAGGATTCTCTTCATGGGTCGATCAATCTCCTTTTCTGGATTTCCGACCTCATTCTACGCTTCCCCGGCGCCGGCTCACACCCGTCTCGTGTAAAGGATTGTAAAGTCGAGGTAAAAAAAACGCCGCGGATGCGCGGCGTCGATGGATCGGATTCGTCAGGATTTCGGCTTGCGGCGGAAGATCCGCGCGCCCTTCAGGAAAGCGAGCGTCCGCTGGTTCCAGAAGAGCATCGCGAACGCCCCGCCCACGGCGACGGCGGGGAGAACGATCGCGAAGACCATCGTACCGGTCTGGATCTTCGCCTTCACGACCACGGTCAGCTCCTCGGTGATTCCGTTCGTGAGCGTGACGATGACCGTCGTGGATCCGAATTTCAAGCCCGATGCGTTCCCGTCGTCGTCGATGGCGAGGATCGTCGGATCGCCGATGGCGTATCCGGCGACGGTCGCGTCCCCGAGGGTCACGTGGTCGAGGAGGGAAATGGATTCCGTTTCGGCGCGGATCACGAGTTCGCGGGACTTCAGACTCAATCCCGCGATCGCCGCGCGGATCGCCGTCGCGGCATCGTCGACGGCCGTCTGCGCGGCATCCGCGTCGTCCATGATCGCATCCGCGGCGTCGATCCGACGCACGAGGATCTGGAAGGACGAGTTGGAATAGACGGCAGCGCGCATCGAGGCTCCGTCCGCGATCGCGGCGGCCAGCACGGTCTTGTCGGCCCGTTCCGTCAGGAGGGAGGAAAGACCGTCGAGCAGCACGAGCGCCGCGTCCGCCTCGCTCTGGTCGGTATCCTTGTCGAGGATCACCGCGAGCACGTCCGCGAGAGTGGTTTCGTAAAGCGCGGCCGATGCCGGAGTGAAGGGCGACAAATCGAGCGCCGCGGCCGTCCGATAGGCGGCGTCGAGCGCGTCGACGTCCGCACGCGGCACCAGGAGCGCGAGCGCGTCTTGAACCTGAGTGAGCAGCGCGTCGGTCTCCGCCTGCGAGGCGTCGGCGTCGGCGATCGCGGCGTTGACCGCCAGATAGGTGCCGTAGGCGAGGACGGCTTCGCGGAAGAGCGCGTGGGACGAGGTGGTGTAGGATTCGCGTTCTTCGTAATAGGCGACGATCGCGGCGTTGTTGGCGAGGACGAGGGCGCTCTTGTCGGCGCGCAGGACGAGGAGGTCGTACAGGGAGGACAGGGCGGTGGTCGCGGCGGCGACCTCCGCGACGTCGGCCTCGGGATCGTCGATCACGGTCTTGACCTGCACGAGTCCGGCGGTGAAGAGCGGTGCCGTCGACGGCGTATACGGCGTCAGGTCGTATTCGACCGCGATTCCGTAATCGGCGATCAGCGACGTCTTGTCGGGTCGCAACGCGAGAAGCGTGAGTGCGGCTTCAACGGCGGACAGGGCGGTTGCGGCTTCGTCGACGCTCGCATCGGCGTTTCCGACGATCTCGTCGACGGTCATCGCGACGCCGGCGAGAATCTCGGTGGCGAAGGCGTCGTAAGCGGCCTGGAATGCGGCGAACGTCGACGGGATGTAGATCGACCCGTCGGATCCGTCGATCGCATCCGCTTCGGCGATGGCCTGAAGCAGATCGGTCTTGTCGGCGAGCGGAACGAGGACGTCGACGGCGCCGAGGATGATCGCCGTCTGGGCGGAGGTCAGGGTCTCGCCGGCACGTTCGTTCTGGATCACGTTGCGCACCGCGTCGAGGATCGCGGTGTAGTCGGCGCGGGAACGGACGGTATAGGCGGTGACGTTCCTCGCCCGGGCGACGATGTAGGCGTCGGAGACGGCATCCCACGTCGCCTTCGTCACAAGCTGCGACAGAAGCTGCCTCAGATCGGCTTCGAGGGCGTCGACGGCGCTCTGTTCGGCGAACGGATCGGAAAGCATCGCGTCGACGGCAGCGAGTCCGCCGAGGTCGTCGAGATCGGCTTCGAACGCGAGGAATGAATCGGCATTGTAACCCGCTTCGGCGGCGATCGCCGCGGCGACCTGGTCGCGCGCATCCTGGAGACCGGTGTAGTCGTCGGCGGCCGAGACCCGGAGAGACGGTGAAAAGGCGATCAGAACGATCGCGGACAGAAGCGCGATGACGGTTTTCCGGATCATGCTCACGGGAACGCCTCCTTTCATTCGATGCGGGCGCGGTATGCCCGCTCCATGCGGGCGAGCATCTCGTCGACGACGCAGCGCGGCGTCGCGATGTTCAATCGGTAGAATCCCTCCCCTTCGGTTCCGAAGAGGGCGCCGTCGTCGCCGTAGACCTTCGCTTCCTTCTCGAAGAAGTCGCGATAGGCCGAGCCGAGTCGACGGCAGTCGACCCAGAGGAGATACGTTCCCTCCAGCGGCACGGGCGCGAGCTTCGGCATCGTCGCGGCGATGCGGGCGCGGACGACGCGCTCGTTGCCTTCGACGTAGACGAGGACTTGGTCGAGCCAGTCGCCGGCGTGACGGTAGGCGGCTTCGACCGCAGCGGCGGCGAAGACGTTCATCGCCCCGAGATGGAGGTTCTCCATGAATCTGCGGATCTTCGTCTCATATGCGGAGTTCTCGGTGTAGATGAACGCCATCCCCGCCTGGGCGAGGTTGAACGTCTTCGTCGCCGATAGCATGACGACGGTCAGTTCCTTCGCCTTTTCGCCGAGCGTGAGGGCGGCGGTGTGCGTGGATCCGGGCAGGATCAGGTCGGAGTGGATCTCGTCGGACAGGAGGATCGTCCCGTGCTTCTCGCAGAGGGCGAGAATCCGGGACAACTCGTCCATCGTCCAGACGCGGCCGACCGGATTGTGGGGCGAGCATGCGAGCAGGACCTTCGAACGCGACAGGCGGGCGTCGAGGTCGGCGAAGTCGATCCGGTAGCGGCCGTCCTCGACGATCAGCGGACTCGTCTCCAGCCGGCGTCCGATCTCCTCGACGGACGGCTTGAAGTTCATATAGGCCGGCGTCATGATCGTGACCGCGTCGCCGGGTTCGGTGAGCGCGGAAAGGACGAGCCGGATCGCCGAGACGACGCTGTAGTACGGAATCGCCTTCGTCGGATCGTAAACCACCCCATGACGGGCGCGATGCCATGCGGCGAATGCCTCGAACAGGCTGTCGGGCAGATAGCCGTAGCCGTAGATGGGATGGTCGGCGCGCTTCTTGATCGCGGCGACGATTTCATCGGCGACGGGAAAGTCCATGTCCGCGATCCAGAGCGGCAGGGCGTCCTTGTCCGGAACGAAGTCGGTCTTGATGCTGCAGGTGTCGCGCCGATCGATCGGCCTGTCGAAATCATATCGTTTCATTGCACGCCTCGCTGTCTGAATCCTCTGATTGCGTCTCCTTGACCGATGGCCGCGTCACGGAAGCGGGATGAAGACCGAGGCGTCGCCGACCACCATCGGCAACTCCCCGTTCCATGTGGCGTAATAGATGACGCTCATGACCACATCGGCGATTTCGGCGTCGGTCAGACCGGGCAGTTCGGTCCTGTAGTAGTCGAAGAGGTCCGCGACCGCGGTCTTCTCCGTCATCACCTTGTAGGCTTCGGCGTCGGCCGCGATCTGGACCGCGTCGGCCGCGCCTTGGGCGGCGATCACGGCCGCATCGGCGAGCGCCTGGGCATTCATCAGGGCGGTCGCGTTCTCGATCTCGGCACGATCCTGGTTGGCCTGGGCGATCTCGATCTGCTGCTGCGCCTGGGCCTTCGCTTGGATCGTCTGCTCGACGAGGTCGCCGGCATCGATGTCGTCGAATGAGGCGCTGTCGAGGGTGATGTAGTACTGGGCGTAGAGGAGCGTCGTCAACTGCGTTTGGAACTCCTCGCGGGCGGCTTCGAGATCGGTGCTCAGGAGTCCGTAGATGTCATAGTTGATCGTGACCGCCTGGAGCGCCTGCTTGGCTGCGGCATTCAACTGGGCGGAGGTGATGTCGGTCGATCCCGTCTTCTTGAAGAAGAGCCCGGCATCGGCCGCCCGGATGTGATACGTGGTGGTGATGACGAACGTCGCATAGACGGAATCCCGGGTCTGTCCGCCGAGGACTTCGTCCTTGGTGGCCCCGAGCGTCACGGTCTTCACGGCCGTGCTGATCGGCGTGATGTGCTCGAAGATCGACTTTGCCTGGAAGCCCTCGAGCTTGACCTCCTCCATGACGCCGTACCGGTCGTCGTAGATGATCCCGACCTCGTTGGCGTCGACGCGGGTGAACGCGCCGAGAAGCAGGATCGCGGGACCGACGAGCGCGATGGAAACCATCAGCCAGCCGTTGCGCTCGCGGTTGACGCGGTTGTAGCGGGTCGCGCCGGCGACGCCGGCGACGGCCAAGACGATCGTGAGGATGATCGAACCAATCAATAGACCCATTCTTGTATGTTCCTTTCTGTTGAGAACCGCCTTCCGGTCGGTCTGAAGTCGTGTTCGAGCGAATGATCAGCGCGTTCCGTCGCCGAAGACCTTGCGGTAGATCCGGTCGACATGGCGCGCGTAGTAGTCGAGGGTGAAGCAGGCGCCGATCGCATCCGTTCCGAGAGCGGCCTTCACGAACTCGTCGCCCTGGAGGAGTTCGCGGAACTCCACGCCCGTCCGGATCGCCTCGGCGGCGATCCTCTGGACGGCGTCATAGGCTTCCTCGCGCCGCCGGCCGGCATCGACAAGGGCTGTCAGGACGCGCTGCGAGAAGATCGTTCCGCGCGTCAGGCCGATGTTCTCCGCCATCCGCTTCGCATCGACGACGAGTCCGACGAGGACGCCGGCATACCGGTCGAGCATGTAGTCGAGCAGGGCGGTGGCGTCGGGGAGGAGGATGCGCTCCACCGAGGAGTGCGAGATGTCGCGCTCGTGCCAGAGCGCGACATCCTCCATCGAAGCGGAAGCGTAGCCGCGCAGGACGCGGGCGAGTCCGCACACGTTCTCGCTGGAGATCGGGTTGTGCTTGTGGGGCATCGCCGACGAACCCTTCTGGGCTTCGGAAAACGGTTCGGAGACTTCGCCGACTTCGGTCCGCTGGAGATGCCGGATCTCGGTGGCGATCTTCTCGAGCTCGCAGCCCACCAGGGCGATCGCGGACAGGTACGCCGCATGCCGGTCGCGCTGCAGCGTCTGGGTGGAGATCGTCGCGGAGCGGATGCCGAGTCGGTTGCAGACGTATGCTTCGACGGCGGGATCGGTGAAGGCGTAGTTCCCGACGGCGCCGCTGATCTTGCCGCACTCGACCTCTTCGGCGGCGGCGAGGAAGCGGCGCTTCGCCCGCGCCATGTCCTCGTGCCAGAGGGCCCATTTCAACCCGAAGACCGTGACCTCGGCGTGCATGCCGTGGGTGCGGCCGACGCAGAACGTGTCCTTGTACGCGTATGCCTGTTTCCGGAGGACCTCCATGAAGCGGTCGATGTCGGCGGCGAGGATCGCGTCCGCCTGTTTCAGCAACGCGCCGTTGGCGGTGTCGACAATGTCCGTCGAGGTCAGGCCGTAATGGATGAACCGCCCTTCCTCGCCGAGCGTTTCCGCGACGGCGCGGGTGAAGGCGATCACGTCGTGCTTCGTAATCGCTTCGAGTTCGCGAACGCGATCGAGCGAGTACGACGCGTTCTTGCGGAGGAGACGGAGTTCGCGTTCGCCGATCACATTCGCGGCGGCGAGCGCCTCCGCGTTCAGGATCTCGATTTCGAGATAGGTGTCGAAGCGGTTCTTGTCGGACCAGACGGCGGCCATCGGTCCGCGTTGGTAGCGGCTGATCATGGGCGCCCTCCGAGGAGTCCGCGGCAGCACGCGATCGTGTTTTCCAGAAGGCAGGCGATGGTCATCGGACCGACGCCGCCGGGAACCGGGGTGATCCATCCGGCGACGGCTTCGGCCGACGCGAAATCGACGTCGCCGGCGATCACGCCGTCGATTTTCGAGATTCCGACGTCGATCACGACGGCGCCGGGCTTCACATAGGATCCGTCGATCATGCGGGTCTTTCCGATGGCGACGACGAGGATGTCGGCGCGCTGCGTCTCGGCGCGCAGGTCGGCGGTCTTGCTATGGCAGACGGTGACGGTGCCGTTGGCGTTCAGAAGCAGTGCGGCCATCGGCTTCCCGACGATCTGGCTGCGGCCGACGACGACGCATTTGCGTCCGGCGACCGGAATCTGGTAATGTTCCAGGAGGCGCATCACGCCCCGCGGCGTGCAGGGGACGAGGCGGGGCCGGCCGTTCGAAAGCGCCGCGACGTTCTCGGGAGTGAAGCCGTCGACGTCCTTCCCTCGGTCGATCCGCGCGATGACGCGGTCGGGATCGAGGTGCTTCGGAATCGGCAGCTGCAGGAGGATGCCGTGGACGCCGGGATCGGCGTTCAGGCCGTCGATGATGGAAAGGAGCCGCGCCTCGTCGACGTCCGAAGGCTCGCGGATCACGGTGGAACGGATGCCGGCATTGCGACAGGCATTTTCTTTGCTCTTGACGTAGGTCTGGCTCGCGGGATCCTCGCCGACGAGGACGACCGCAAGATGCGGGACGACGCCGGCGTCGCGGACGATCGTTTCGACGTCCCGCTTGACGGATTCGCGGATCAGGGCGCCGAGCGCCTTGCCGTCGAGGAGGACCGCCATCAGCGGACCCTCCCATCCACGTAGCAGCCGAGGATGTCGGCGTAGTAGACGGTGTGGTTGGCGTTGTTGGCGGGATTGGAGTAGAAGCGATCCTTGATCGCCTGCGGAACGGCAGCCTGGTCGAGCTTCTGCCGGTACATGATCCGGCATTCGTAGTGGAGGTCGCATTCGCCGATGACCGGCGCGCCGACGAAACGGCCGGCGACCGGCGTCAGGCCGCAGGCGGCGAACTTGTCGACGTCGCGCCCGGACTTCGTACCGCAGAACCGGATCGCGTCCGCGAGTCCGTCGCGCAGGGGAACGCTCACGGTGAACTCGCCGCTCTTCTCGATCAGCGGATAGGTGGCGCGGATGTCGCGGACGAAGACGACCACCATCGGACGGTTCCACATCATGATCGGCCCGCCCCAGCCGATGATCATCGTATTGGCCTTTCCGTCCGTGGATGCGGTCAGAAAGACGCCGGGCTTCATCCGTTCGAGAACGGAACCGGCGTATTCGAACGGCGAAACATCAACATACATGGCGGTCACCTGCCTTCACAGTCATTATATCATATCGTCGTTTTCTTAAAAAGAAAATCCGGCATCCGGCGGCTTCCCGCCGCGAAGGACTTTTCCAAGCTTTTTCGCATAAGGAATTCCATCGCAAATAAAGTGTGTTACAATGATATAAAGTATCCGTTGGGGGTTTTCATACCATGAGAGTCGGCATCGTCGGTCTCGGTCTGATGGGCGGCAGCATCGCCGCCGCATTGAAGCCGAACCACACCATCCTCGCCTACGACATCGATCCGCAGGCGGCGTCCCTCGCGCTTGCGAAGGGGATCGTCGACCGCGCCTGTGCCGCTCCCGCGGAGCTGCTGGGTTCGTGCGACGTCGTCTACCTTTGCCTCTATCCGCGGGCGCTGCTCGAGTTCGTCGATCAGAACGCCGCGACGATCCGTCCCGGGACCGTCTGCGCGGACATCGCCGGCGTCAAGTCGGCGATCGTCGAAGGCGTCCTCGCGCGGATGCCCCAAGGCGTCCAGTTCGTCTTCTCCCATCCGGTCGCCGGACGCGAGAAGACCGGCGTGGCGTACGCCGACCCCGCCATCTTCCGGGGAGCCAACTACATCGTCGTCCCGACGCCGGCGAATACCGTCGCGGCGCTCGAAACGATCCGCTCGCTTGCCCGGGAAATGGGATTCGGCAACGTCACGGACCTGACGGTGGAGGAACACGACGCGATCATCGCCTATACCTCCCAGCTGACGCACGCGATCGCGCTCGCCATCGTCGACAGCGACGACGGGGTCTTCGACACCGGACGCTTCATCGGCGATTCCTACCGCGACCTGACCCGCATCGCGATGATCAACGCGCCGCTGTGGAGCGAACTGTTCCTGGAAAACAAAGACAACCTGATCGCCCGCATCGACGCCTTCCGCGCTTCGCTGGACGAGCTCGAAAGACTCCTTCGAAGCGGCGACATCCACGGCCTGAAACTCAAAATGGCGGAAGCGAACCGCCGTCGCACGCTACTCGAAAAGGGGAAATGACATGAACGTACTGATTACGCCCGGAAACATGACCGGCTCCGTCGCCGTTCCGCCGTCGAAGAGCCAGACCCATCGCGCGATCATCGCCGCTTCGCTCGCCAAGGGCAAGTCGGTGATCCACAACGCCGCCGTCAACGACGACGTCGCCGCGACGATCGCGGCGATGGAGAAGATCGGCGTCAAGATCATCAACAACGGTTCCCAGCTGATCGTGAACGGCGTTTCGCGCATCCTCGTGAGCGACGACAACTTCATCGACTGCAACGAATCGGGATCGACGCTGCGCTTCGTCCTGCCGATCCTCGCGTTGTCCCGCGAAAAGGTGATCTACACCGGCAAGCCGGGACTGATGAAGCGCCCCCTCTCCGCCTACGACGACATCTGCCGCCAGCACGGTCTCGTCTACCAGCAGAACGAGAAGTCGATCATCGTGAGCGGCACCCTGACGCCCGGCGTCTACGAGGTGCCGGGATCGATCTCGAGCCAGTTCATCTCCGGACTGATGTTCGCCCTCCCGCTCCTCAGGGCGGATTCCGAGATCCGCATCCTCGGCTCCCTGGAATCGAAGGGGTACATCGACATGACCGTCGACATCCTCCGCCGCTTCGGCGTGCGGATCGAGGAACGGGTCTCGTCGTATCTCGTCCCGGGAAACCAGACCTACGCGCCGACGAACGTCACGATCGAGGGCGATCATTCGCAGATGGCGTTCTTCGCCGTCGCCGGCGTGCTCGCCGGCGACGTCCTCTGCCGGAACGTCACGCCCGTCTCGCTGCAGCCCGACCGCCGCATCCTCGACGTCATCCGCGACATGAACGGATCCGTCGAAGTCGTCGAGGGCGGCATCCGTTTCCGCCGCTCGGACCTGAAGGGATGCGTCGTCGACGTCTCGCAGTGTCCCGACATCGCGCCGATCATCTCCGTCCTCGGCGCCTATGCTTCCGGCACGACGACGATCGAGAACGCGTCCCGGCTCAAGTACAAGGAGTCGAACCGCCTCCAGACCACATACGACATCCTGAAGGGGCTCGGCGCCGACATCGAGGTGACCGACACGTCGATCGTCCTTCGCGGTCGCGACACGCTCGAAGGCGGTCCGCTCGATCCGGCCCCCGACCACCGGATCGTGATGTCGGCCGCGATCGCGGCGACGCGATGCGCGAAACCCGTCGTGATCCGCCACGGAGAAGCCGTGAACAAGTCCTATCCGAACTTCTGGAACGATTTCATGAACGCCGGCGGCGTCATCGCCGCGATGGAGGAATGACATGCGCCAACTGCAGGTGAAGGCATCTGCGAGGACCTACGAAGTCCTGATCGAGACCGGCCTGCTCGACCGGCTCTCCGGCCATCTCGATCCCGACACGTTCTACGTCGTCGTCTCGGACGACCACATTCCGGCAGCCTACGTCGAAAAGGTGACGGCGGCCTGTCCGAACCACATCGTGATCCGCTTCCCCGAAGGCGAGGGAAGCAAATCGCTCGCGGAACTCGGACGCATCGTCGACATCATGACCGACCAGTGCGTCCGCAAGGACTCGTGCGTCATCGCCCTGGGCGGCGGCGTCACCGGCGACCTCGCCGGATTCGCGGCCGCCGTCTACCTGCGCGGCATCCCCCTCATCCAGATTCCCACGACGCTGCTCGCGCAGATCGACTCGAGCGTCGGCGGGAAAGTCGCGATCGACACCGCCAAGGCCAAGAACGCCATCGGCGCGATCCATGCACCGGTCAAGGTCCTGATCGATCCGGCCGTCCTGAAGACCCTCGACCGGCGCCAGCTCGCCGCCGGCATGGCGGAGATGATCAAGTACGGCATGATCGCCGACAAGGAGTTCTTCCACCGGATCAGGACCGAGGACGTCGCCGCCGACTGGGAGTATTTCATCTACAAGTCGCTGGAGATCAAGCGTCGCTTCGTCGAGGCCGACGAGTTCGACGAAGGCGTCCGCCGCTCGCTCAACTTCGGTCACACGTACGGCCATGCCCTCGAGGCGTACTATGAGTACAAGAAGTATCTCCACGGCGAGGCGATCGCGATCGGCATGGTGATGATCGTCTCCAATCCGGAAGTCCGCCGCGAACTCGTCGAATGCCTGCGCAAGTACGGGCTTCCGACCTCGGATCCGGTCGACATCGAGAACCTCAAGATGTACGTCAACCGCGACAAGAAGAACCGCAAGGATCTCCTCTCGATCGTCGACGTCGTCGACATCGGTTCGTCGGTCATCGTCAAATCGCAGTTCAAGCTGTGAGAAAGAGCTGATACGTTGAACACTTTCGGAAAGAACATCAGAATCACCTTCTCGGGCGCTTCGCACGCCCCGGAGATCGGACTGACGGTCGAAGGCCTTCCCGCCGGCGTCCGGCTCGATGAAGAAGCGATCCGCTCCGCCCTCGCCCGTCGCCGCCCGCAGACGTCGATCTCGACCTCCCGCAGCGAACCGGATCGATATGAGATCCGCTCCGGGGCGCCCGACGGCGTCACCGACGGCACGCCGCTCCGCTTTTCGATCCCCAACACCGACACCCGCTCGCACGATTACGATCCGCTCCGGAACAGACCGCGTCCGGGACATGCGGACTATCCCGCCTATGTGAAGTCCGGCGGGACCGAGGACCTGCGCGGCGGCGGCATCCACTCCGGCCGCATGACGGCTCTCTTCATGATCGCCGGCGCGATCGCCGATACGGTCCTGATCCGCCACGGCATCCGCGTCGGTTCCCACATCCTGTCCGTCGGGCACGTCCTCGACCGCCCGTTCGATCCGCTCGCGATCGAACCCGAAGCCCTCGCGCAGCTCGCGAGCCTTCCGTTCCCGGTGCTCGACGACGACGCCGAAGCGCGCATGCGGGCCGTGATCGAAGACGCCAGGGCGCATGCGGACACCGTCGGCGGAATCGTCGAAACGGCCGTCGTCGGCCTTCCGGTCGGCACCGGCGAACCGCTCTTCGATTCGCTCGAAAGCCGACTCTCGGCAATCCTCTTCTCCGTTCCCGCGGTCAAGGCCGTCGAATTCGGCGACGGCTTCGACATCGCGCGCAAGCTCGGTTCGGAAGTCAAGGATGAATACGCCTTCGATTCCGACGGCCGCGTCGTCACGCTCGCCAACCACAACGGCGGCATTCTCGGCGGAATGGCCACCGGCATGCCCCTGATCCTGCGGGCCGCGGTCAAGCCGACCTCCTCGATCGGTCTTCCGCAGCGCACCGTCGACCTTCAGACGCGCGAAAACGCGACGATCGTCGTCGGCGGACGCCACGACCCCGCCATCGTCCACCGCGCCGTCCACGTGATCAACGCCGCCGTCGCGTTCGCGCTCTTCGACCTGCTTGCGGAGGGCAAGCCGGCCGCCTGGTTCCGATGAAGACCTTCGGACTGCTCGGCCGCCGTTTGTCCCACAGCTTCTCGCCGGCGGTCCACGCCGCGTTCGGCGATCCGTCCTACCACCTGTTCGAAACCGAGGATCCCGTCGGCTTCCTCCGCGAGGGGGGATTCGACGGGCTGAACGTCACGACCCCCTACAAGGAAACCGTCGTTCCGTTCCTCGACGAACTCGAAGGGTTCGCCGCGGCCACCGGATCGGTCAACACGATCGTCCGCCGCGACGGCCGCCTGCATGGATACAACACGGACGTCGACGGCATCGCCGCCACCTTCGCCCGCCACGGCGTCGATCCTTCCGGCAAGCGCGTCGCCGTCATCGGCAACGGCGGGGTCTCCGTGACGCTAAGGCGCTATTTGCTTGACCGCGGCGCCGCGGCGGTCGACGTCTACTGCCGCACCCCGCGCCGCGAGGGCGAAATGCTCCTGACGTCCGCGGGCGGACCGCATGCGATCCTGGTGAACGCCACCCCCGTCGGGATGCACCCCGACGAAGAGGGCATGCCGGTTTCGCTCGATCCGTTTCCCGACCTCGAGTTCGTCTTCGACCTCGTGTACAACCCGCTCCGCACGGACCTTCTGATCACCGCCGCCGATCGCGGGATCAAGACCGCGTCCGGACTCCTGATGCTCGTCATGCAGGCCCGCCGGGCCAGGGAACTCTTCACCGGCGAAACGATCGCCGAGGCGACGGCGCGCGCCGTCCACGGACGGCTTGCGCTCGATCTTGCCAACGTCGTGCTGATCGGCCTGCCGCTGTCGGGCAAGTCGACGTTCGCATCGCGTCTCGCCGCATCGCTCGGCAAGCGGATCCTCGACACCGACGCCGAGATCGAACGGATCGAGGGAAGAAGGATCGCCGCCATCTTCGCTGAAGAGGGCGAAGCCTCTTTCCGCGCGATGGAGGCGCGGCTCGTCGAACGCCACGCGGCAGATCGCGGCCTGATCGTCGCGACCGGCGGCGGGATGGTGAAGGACGCCGAGGCGATGCGTCGCCTCAGGCATAACGGGATCGTCGTGTTCCTCGACAAGGACTACCGCAAGATCATGGCGGCCGACATCCGGAACCGTCCGCTGATCCAATCTCCGGCCGACGTCGAGCGTCTCGCTCGCGAACGGCGGCCGCTATACGAACGATACGCCGACGTGACCGTCGAGGTCACCGGCCGTCATGACGAAACGACACGCGAAATCGAGGCGAAGATCCATGCGCATCTTGATCGTTAACGGACCCAATCTGAACATGCTCGGCGTCCGTGAGCCCTCCGTCTACGGATCGCGTTCCTATCGCGACCTCGTCCGGGAGATCCGTCGCCACGCGACGGCTGGCGGACTCCGGGTCGAATTCGTCCAGTCCAACCACGAAGGATGTCTGATCGATGCGATCCAGCGCCGCTACCGGCGGCTGGACGGCATCGTCGTCAACCCCGGGGCGCTCACGCACTACTCCTATGCACTCCGCGACTGCATCAAGGCCGTCGGCGTCCCGACGGTCGAAGTCCATCTGTCCGACATCCGCGCCCGGGAGGAATTCCGGAAGGTGTCTGTGATCGCCGACGTCTGCGTCGCACAAATCAGCGGGAAGGGGTTCGCCGGATACCTGGAAGCGATCGACGAACTCAAGAAAGGGAAGGCATGAAATGATCGTCAAATTCAAGGAGAACACCAACCATCAGGAGATCGAACAGCTCCGGACCCATCTGACGGGCCTCGGCTTCTCGATCCATGAAAGCGTCGGCCAGACGTACACCATCTTCGGCATCGTCGGCGACACCACCAAGTTCGACATGAACTCGCTTTACGCGTTTCCGTGCGTCGACACCGTCCTGCGCGTCCAGGAGCCATTCAAGAAGGTCAACCGCAAGTTCAAGCTGACGGACACGATCGTCGACGTGGCGGGCGTCCCCATCGGCGGCAGGAACGTCGTGATGATCGCCGGCCCCTGCGCGGTCGAGAGCCGCGCCCAGGTCGACCTCACGACCGGCCTGGTGCAGGCGGCCGGGGCGAAGATCCTCCGGGCCGGCGCCTACAAGCCGCGCACCAGTCCGTACTCGTTCCAGGGGCTGGGACCGGAAGGCCTGGACATCCTCAAGGAGGCGCGGGCCAAGTACGGGATCCCCGTCGTCAGCGAACTGATGGGGGTGGAGGACCTTCCCTTGTTCCTCGAAGCCGTCGACATGATCCAGATCGGCGCCCGGAACATGCAGAACTTCTCGCTTCTGAAGGAGCTCGGCAAGGTCGACAAGCCGATCCTCCTCAAGCGCGGCCTCGCGAACACGATCGAGGAGTGGCTCATGTCCGCGGAATACATCCTCGCCGGCGGGAACGAGAAGGTCGTCCTGTGCGAACGCGGGATCCGCACGTTCGAGACGTCGACGCGGAACACCCTCGACATCAGCGCCGTGCCCGTCCTCAAGAAACTCACCCACCTGCCCGTCATCGTCGACCCGTCCCATGCCAGCGGTCGCTGGGAATACATCGAATCGCTGTCCAAGGCGGCGGTCGCGGCGGGCGCCGACGGTCTGATCGTCGAAGTCCATCCGGAGCCGGAATGCGCGCTCTCGGACGGTCAGCAGTCGCTCAAGCCGGAACGCTTCGCCGACCTGGTCGTCAAGTGCCGCCGCATCGCCGAAGCCGTCGATCGAACGCTCGGGTGATCCCGTTCCGCATATACAAAAAACGGTGAAAAACCGAAAATCGCTTAACAATCGCTCCGTCGTCGTGATATAATCCCGTCTTGAAGGGAGTGATAGAATGAAAGAATACATCAAATTGCTCGATGGTCTGCCTCTGATTCTCCGCATCATTCTCGCCCTGCCGGGCCTGGACAACGTCGTCTACGGCATCTACCGGATCGCCAAGGGTCGCGTCATCGTCGGCATCCTCTGGATCCTCTTCTTCGGATGGGTCGGCGCGCTGATCGACATCTACACCCTCGCCACTTCGAACAAGATCTCCGTCCTCGCCTGATCCGGACGACGGGCAAAAAAAGGATTCCGTCGTGGAATCCTTTTTTCGTTATCACTGGTTTATGGCCGTTTTTGGCCTTTATACGTTCTTCTTCAGGATCTTGACGAGACGCGGGATCTCCTCGAGGTTGACGCTCGAGAGCGCGATGCGGATCAGGCCGGGCATCGCGATGACATAGACGCCGTCGGCGACGAGGTCCTCGAAGATGCGGCAGTTCTTCGTCTCGACGCCGATGAAGAATCCGCCGCCATAAGGAAGATATCGGAGCCCTTCCAGATCCGCGTGATGCTGGAAGAGGGCGATTCGGCTCCGGAGAACCTCGCGCGCTTCCGCGAGTTCGGCCCTGAAGCAGGTCCTGAGGTCCGGCGTGGCGAAGATCCGGCCGATCACGGACATGGCGGGGCGGCTGACGGAGGAGAAGCGGGCGCGGACGCTGTAATCGCCGACGCGGCGGAACTCGTCCATCACCGATTTCGACTTGGAGAGCCCGATCTGGGCCCCGATGCGGAATCCATACATCGAAAAGGTCTTCGATCCGCTGAACGCGACGACCGCGAGGATGCGCGGATCGAGATCGAGATAGCTCGTGAAGATATCGCGCGACTGCTCTTCCGGCTTCATCTGGAAATCGATGTAGGCGATGTCGTGGAGGAGGATCACCGGGATGTCCTTCGCGGCGATTTCGTTCAGCACGCCGATCATCGCGCGCCACTGGTCGGTCGACAGGCAGAGACCGGTGGGATTGTTGCAGGGATCGTTCATCAGGAAGAAAAGTCTTCCCTGACGCGTCGCCAGCTCCTTGGCCTTGCGTTCGAAATCGGAAAGGTTGAAGTTGTAGTCGTCGTCGTACATCCGGAACGTCTCGACGCCCAGGTTCGCCTCCTCGGCGATGTTCTCGTAGGGCGTCCAATAGTAGTTCGGAATCAGGACCTTCTGCCCGAAATCGTTGAAATTGTAGATCGTATTGCTCAGCGCCCCGGACCCTCCGGTGGTCGGAATGACGTTCACCTGGAAGTTCTTGAGGATCGCATCCTTGTTTCTGCCGAACACCCAGTCGATGGCGCCTTCGGAAAAGTTCTTGGTCCCGTTGACTGGTGCGTATACGTACATTTCTTGGTCGTTAAGTTCGTTTAACGACCGCTCGACGGCCACATATCTGAATAACGTTCCGTTGTCTCGATTCAACTGTCCGACCGTCGCATCGATCACGGACGGGTTTTTCGCCTTCGCCGCTTTCGCTTCCTGAGACGTCTTCAGGATGTTCGATTCCATGTGTTTGGTCAGCGCGTGGCTGCCGACGATGTGATTGGTCATGCCGTTCCTCCTCGTATATTTGTCAATCTTCGAATATCTGCTTGAGCGTCACGGTCTGCGATCGGTCGGGGCCGACGGAAAACACGACGACGGGTACGCCGGTGAGCCGTTCGATGGCGCGCAGGTACCCTTTGGCGTTTTCCGGAAGATCTTCGAAGCGGGTGACCTGCGAGATGTCCTCGGTCCAGCCGGGATAGGATTCGTAGACCGGCGTCGCGACGGCGAAATCGCGGTAGCTGCCGGGAACATGATCCGCCGGGGTTCCGTCGATCAGATAGCGGGTGCAGATCTTCAATGTCGGAATTCCCGTCAGGACGTCGAGCAGCATGATCGCCAGTCCCGTCACCCCGGAAACGCGGCGGGAATGCTTCAGGACGACGGCGTCGAGCCATCCGATGCGGCGGGGCCGGCCGGTGGTCGTGCCGTACTCGTGGCCCACCTCGCGGATCCGTTTCGCCGTCTCGTCCTCGAACTCGGTCGGGAAGGCGCCGCCGCCGACGCGGGTCGTATAGGCCTTTGTGACGCCGACGACGTCGGTGATCGCCATCGGCGGGATCCCGCAGTTGAGCGGGACCGAAGCCGCCGTGGGGCTGCTGCTAGTGACGTAGGGGTACGTGCCGTGATCGAGGCAGAGCATGATTCCCTGGGCACCCTCGAAGAGGATGCGCTTCCCCCGTTCGATCGCATCGTTCAGATAGACGGAGGTGTCGGCGACGAATGGTTTGAGACGTTCGCCGTGGACGAGATACTCGCGTGTGAGCGCGTCGGCGTCAAAAGGCTCCCGACCGAGGATCTTCAGGAGCGGATTGGTGACGGCCAGATTGGATTCGATCCGCTGCCGCAGGGCGATCGGGTCCAGAAGGTCGCCGATGCGGATGCCGACGCGGGCGGCCTTGTCCGTATAGGCCGGGCCGATTCCTTTCTTGGTGGTGCCGACGGCCGCGTCGCCCTTGAGCGCCTCGATGGCGCCGTCGAGGACCAGATGGAACGGCATGACGACGTGGGCGCGGTCGGAGATCATCAGTCTGTAATTGCGGACGCCGCGGGCGGCGAGCGCATCGATTTCGCGGAACAGCGAAACCGGATCGATCACCATGCCGTTGGCCATGACGTTCTGGATATCGGGGTTGAAGATGCCCGAGGGGATCAGATGCAGCGCGAATCGCTCGCCGCGGACGGTGATGCTGTGTCCGGCGTTGTTCCCGCCCTGACTGCGGACGACGACTTCGGCACGGCCGGCGAGATAATCGGTGATTTTACCCTTGCCTTCGTCCCCCCACTGGGTGCCGACGACAACGACCCTCTTGCCCATTTTCCTACCTCCCGGAAGCCAATTGTATTATATCATAGGCGCGGACGATTGCACCCGCCGTCGGGGTGAAAAGAAACGGCCGTCGTTTTCACGTGCGGCCGTCCTGATCATTCATTTTCGGCGATGGCGCGGGCGATTCTGACGCCGTTCGCTCCGGCTTGCGCCAGGCCGCGCGTCATGCCGGCGCCGTCTCCGCCCGCATACAGCCCCTTGACGCGCGTTTCGAAGCGATCGTCGACTTCGGGACGGGCGGAATAGAACTTGGCTTCCACGCCGTAGAACAGCGTATGCTCGGACGCGATGCCGGGCGTCACGTGGTCGAGCGCTTCGATCATTTCGATGATCGACATCATCGTCTTGTAGGGCAGGACCAGTCCGAGGTCTCCCGGGACGGCCTCCTTCAGCGTGGGGACGACGAATCCTTCCCTGATCCGCTTTTCGGTCGACCTTCTTCCCATCTTGAGATCGCCGTAGCGCTGCAGAATGATCGATCCGTTCGACAGCATGTTCGCCAGTCCCGAAACGCCCTGGGCGAACTCGTTGGGCTGATGGAACGGCTCCGTGAAGTCGTGACTCACGAGAATCGCGAAGTTCGTGTTCCGCGAACCCAGCCCGGCATCCGCGTAGGCGTGCCCGTTCGCCAGCATGATTCCCGAGAAGTTCTCGACGACGACGTGCCCCGAAGGGTTCGAACAGAACGTACGAACCTGGGTTCCGAGCGACGTGCGGAAGATGAATTTGCCTTCGTAGAGGTTGTCGTTGATCTCCTCCATGATCTCGTTGTTGGTCTCGACGCGCACGCCGATGTCGACGTGGTTCGCGCGCATCGGAACGCCGTGGGTGAGGCAGATGTCGGACAGCCATCGGGATCCGTCGCGCCCCGGACAGACGACGACGCACGGGGCATCGATCGCGGTTCCGTCCTTCAAGACGACTCCGCGAATGGATCCGTCTTCGACGCGGACGTCGACGACTTCGGCCCGGGAACGCATGGCGATCTTTTGCGCCAGGTCGTCGTACAGGTTTCTGAGGATCGTAAGGTTGATTTCGGTTCCGAGATGGCGAACCTTCCCGCGCAGCAGCTTGAGTCCGACCGCGAGCCCCCGGCGTTCGATCTCCCTGACCTTCGCGGTCGTCGGATCGGTGACCTCGCGCGGTGCGCCGAACTTCAGGTTGACGGCGTCGACGTATTCGATCAGTTCCTCGACGTCGGCCGGATCGAGATAGTCGGTGAGCCAGCCGCCGTATTCGGAGGTGATGTTGAACTTGCCGTCGGAATAGGCGCCGGAGCCGCCGAACCCGTTCGTGATCGAACAGGCCGGGAAGCAGCCGGCGACGCCGTCGGGCCGTTCCGGACATTTGACCAGCTTCTTTTCGAGGATCGGGCAATGGCGCCGAGCGATGTCGTTGCCCTTGTCGAGCAGAAGGACGGACAGCGCGGGGTTCTTTTCGTAAAGCTCGTAGGCGCACATCGAGCCGGCAGGGCCGGCGCCGACGATCACGACATCGTAGCGTTCGTTCATGGGATACCTCCGTCCGCGGGACGATATGATGATATCATCGATCGGACCTGAAATCAACGGTGCGAGACAAAAAGAAAGCGGCGCCGCAAAGGGCGCCGCCGATGGTCGAACGTGCGGCTTATTCGGTACGGACCGGCAGGATCAGCTGGATCAGGCCGTGGTCGTTCTCGCCTTCGATGACGAAGGGACGGATCTCGCCGGTGAACTTGACGAACACCTGGTCGGAGACGAACGTCTTGAGCGCGTCGAGGAAATATTTCGCGCTGAAGGCGATCCGGATCGGAATGCCGATGGCCTTGTCGACGGGGAAGACTTCTTCGACGACCTTGCCGATTTCGGGCGAGTTCGACGTGATCTCGACGACGTTGTCGCTGCGGAGGTACAGCTTGACGATCGCCGCCGTCGCTTCGCGGGACGAGAGCAGCGAGGCGCGCTCGATCGCGATGGCGAGGTCGTTCTTGTTGAACTTGATCACGATCGGGAATTCGTACGGAATCAGACGTGACGTCTCGGGGAAGTTGCCGTCGAGCAGGCGCGACTGGAACAGGACGTTGCCGTATTCGAACAGGATCGACTTGTGGTCGAGGTGGATCAGAATCTCCTCGAGGTTGGATTCCATGATCTTGATCAGTTCGTCGAGGCTGCGTCCGGGGATGACGACGTTCATGTTGTCCATCGAGGCAGGGATGTCGACGACCTTCTGGGAAAGACGGAAGGAGTCGGTCGCGATCGCCACGAGGCGCTGCCCGTCGACGCGGATGTTGACGCCGGTCAGGATCGGCCGGTTCTCGACGACGGAAGTCGCGAACGTGGTTTGACGGATGATCGAACGCATGACCTTCGAATCCAGCCGGATCGGGTTGTCGTTCATGAAGAACTCGATCTGCGGGAAGTCATCGACGTTCATCATGTTCAGGGTGATGTCCGAGTTGCCGGCGACGATCCGGAGCATGTTGTTCTCGATCACCGAGACGGCGATCCTGTCTCCGTCGAGCTTGCGGATGATTTCGACGAAATAGCGTCCGGGAACGAGGACTTCGCCCGTCGACTCCACGGAAAGGCTCTCGTGCTTCACCGACAGCTTGATCGATATGTCCGAATTGCTCGTCACCATGACCAGTTCGTTCTGATAGACTTCGAGCTTGACGCCCTGCAGATACGGAGCCGGTGTCTTGGTCGACAGGGCTTTCTGCGCGACCAGCAGGTTGTTCAGCATAACCTCTTTATTGATGGTGAAATTCATAGGCGCCCTCCTGATTCTTTAGGTAATCTTTTATAACTTATTATTGTTATTAGCGTTGGGGATTCGGGGAAAACCCGGTTTGATCTCTGCCTATTATTATACCACAGATAGCCTTATTATAATATCCTTATATGTGCGAAATGTGGGCTTTTTTACGCTTTTTTTCCACATTTGATCAACAGTTTCTCGATGTCCGATTTCTTGTCCTTGTCGGTCTGCATGTCGTTGGCGATCTGCTCGATCGAATAGATGACGGTGGAGTGGTCCTTGTCGTTGAAGATCTGCCCGATCTTCTTGTAGGTCAGGTCGTAGACTTCCTTCAGGATGTACATCGAAACCTGACGCGGATAGACGTACTGCTTCGTCCGTTTGTTCGAGAGAAGGTCCGAGGTCGTGATGTGGTAGTAGGCGCTGACGATGTCAAGAACCGTATTGAAGTTGCCGTTGGCCATCGCCGTGCTGGAGATCTTCTTCGTGTTGATCAGGTTCTTGAGAGCTTCCTCGGCGTTGGCGATCGTGAACTTGTAGTCGAACGCCGTACAGTAGAACAGGACCCGCTTCAGTGCGCCTTCGAGTTCACGCACGTTGTTGTCGAAGATGCTGGCGATGTACTCGAGGACGTTGTCCGGAACGAGTTCGGGGTCGGAGGTTTCGGCCTGGAGCTTCTTTTTCAGAATCTGGATGCGGTGATCGAGCGAGGGCCGGTTGATGTCGACCGACAACCCCCAGGAGAAGCGGCTCGTGAGGCGCGACATGATGTCGTAGAGTTCGGTCGCGGGACGATCGGACGTGATCACGATCTGCTTGTTGTTCTCCTTCAGCTTTTCGAAGATCTTGAAGAACTCGAGCTGCGATTGGTTCTTGCCGGAAAGGAACTGGATGTCGTCGACGAGAAGGATGTCGACGTTCTCGTATTTCTTGGAAAACTCGTCGAACGTCTTTTTTGCGGATGCCTTGGCGTAGTCTTCGATGAACTGATCGGTCTTGACATAGAGAACCTTCATGTTCACGTCGTTTTCGAGGATGTAGTTGCCGACGCATTGCATCAGATGGGTCTTGCCGAGGCCGACCTCGCCGAAGATGTACAGTGGATTGGAGATGATGCCGGGTTGATCCGCGACCTTGATCGCCGACGTGTAGGCGAGTCGGTTCGATGCGCCGACGACGAAGTTCTCGAACGTATAGGAGTTGTTGAGCCCTGTCTTGTACTTGTCGGCGAGCCCGGTCTCGGGACTGTTGACGGCGTATGGCGCCTTGGCGAGTTCCTCGGCCGCCTGCTCCTTCGTGATGATCTTGAACATGTGCTTTTCCTGCACCAGTTCATTGAGCATCCCGTTCAGCCGGTTCAGATAGAACGATTCGATTTTTCCCTTGATGAACGAGTTCGGCGCGACCAGATAGACATAGTTGTTCACGATCTTGAATACGCTCGTGATACCGGCGAAGGTCTCGTTGTATACATCCTCGTCAAGGATGATCTGCAATTTGGTTTTGATCTGTTCCCAGAGCTTCTGAAATTCTTCCATGTCGTACCTCTCGCGTATCATCTACAATATACCATAGATGCCAGTCGAATCAGACAGGAAGTTCTCCACAAAAAATGTGGAAAAAAACATCGAACGAGCCTGCCGGTTCAGCGCGAATGTGGAAAATCGGATCGCCAAGATTCGCAGTTTTATTTGGTTTTCCACATCTCCACATACAACGGTTTTCCACGTTTTCGTGGAGAAGTCGGATGCACGTACTAAGCGCGAAAAATGGCGATAAAGGGGTTGTGGAAAAAAACGCCGATCGCGAAAAAAAACACGGCCGGTCATTTTGTGTTGACAGACTCGGTAAAATCACATATAATGATGTAGCATGGTTTTCGGAATCGTCGCAAGGAGGTGTTGAATGTGAAAAAGACATATCAACCGAGCAAGCTGAAAAGAGCCAAGACGCATGGGTTTCTGGCCAGAATGGCGTCGTCTACCGGACGCAAGGTTCTGAGCAGACGGCGTGCCGTCGGTCGCAAATCGCTGACCGTCTCCGATCGCTAGATCATCCAATCCCCATACAACCGATACCTGAAACCACCGGAATAACGCAAGTCGTTCCGGTGATTTTTCTTTTCCGGGGAGGCGCACGTCATGGACAAGTCGTATCACGTACGCAAGAACGAGGACATCGAGAAGATCATCAAGCGCAAGGATACCGTCGGCGATTCCTGTTTCGTCGTCTACAAGCTGATCAATCCCGTCGTCGCGCATCTTCGGTTCGCCATCAGCGTGCCCAAAAAATACGGAAACGCCGTGGAACGGAACCTAATCAGGCGGCGCGTTCGTGAAATCGTCACGCACGCGAGCCTGAAGGACGATTTCGACTATTTCATCGTGGTCAAGCCGGCCGCCGCGGGGCTGAACTTCGCGGAACTGTCCGCCGATTTGCATAAACTATTCGCGCGAGCGAAAATAATATGAGGTATGAGCCTATGAAAACAAGCAGATTCATCAAATTCATCCTGTTGGCCGCGCTCTTCATTGGTCTGGCGTCCTGCGGAACGAAAACCGGCGAAGTCTCCTACGCCAACTACGAAGCCATCGTCACCGTCGCCGAAGCGACCGAAGATGCGCCCGCGACGACCTACAGCGGCGTCATCATCCTGCTCGGCGCCCCAAGCACCTCGACCTATGATTCCGCGACCAAGCAAGGGTTGCTCACGTGGGTCGAAGGCGAAGCGGTCGTCACCGTCACCATCGCCAACGACGCGGTTTCGGCGTCGACATCCGAAAACCTCTATCGGGATATCTACCACACGCCGATCAGCGCGGCCGAAGACATCGGCATCTGGCAGTCGATCATCCGCTGGATCGGGTACTATACCTTCTACGCCAGTAACCTTTTCGGACTCCTCGACGCCCGTTATTACTGGCTCGGGCTTCTGATCATGACGCTCACGATCAGAACCCTCGGCTGGCCGATCTACGCCAAGTCGAACGACATGACCCTGAAGATGAACATGATGCAGCCGGAGCAGGCGAAGATTCAGGACAAGTACAAAGGACGCACCGATCAGGCGTCCCAGCAGCGCATGCAGATGGAAATGATGGAACTGTACAAGAAATACAAGATCAACTTCCTGGGCTGCCTCATGCCGTTCCTGCAGATGCCGATCTTCATCGCGATGTACCAGGTCGTGCAGCGCTTCCCACTCACCGATACCGCCGTATTCAACGGCGGCGTGACGAGCCAGATGAACATCCAGTTTCTCTGGACCAACCTCGGGAGCACCGACTGGCTTCCCAACCTGCCGCTCGCCCTTCTCGTCGGCGTGACGATGTGGCTGAGCCAGTATCTCGCCCAGCAGCGTACCAAGAAGACCCAGAAGAACGTCCGGTATCAAAACGCCCAGGCGCAGCAGACACAGAAGACGATGCAGTTCATGATGTACTTCATGACGGCGATGATGGCCTGGATCGCGCTCGGCAACGCCGGCATCGCATTCTACTGGATCATCGGCAACGTCTATCAACTCCTGCAGAGCTATCTCGGACAGCGCGGCACGGTCGCCCGTCAGGATGAGCTTCGCAGACGCATGTAGCGATAAGGGGGAACAACATCATGAGATCGATCCGTTTCGAAGCGAAAGCGATGAATGAAGCAACCGTCCGTTACGCCGCCGACGAACTCAAGGTCAACAAGGATTTCGTCGAACTCAACGTCATCGAAGAGAAGGTCGGACTTCTCCGCATCAACAAGACCTTCATCGTCGAGGCGACGATTAGGTTCGATGTCGTCCGCGACAGCATCAAGTATCTGCAGCAGATCCTCGACGACATGCAGCTCGAAGCCGCCGTCGAGGCTCGGATCGTCGCCGACCACGAGATCACCTTTATCGTCAACACGAATGAAAACCCGATCCTGATCGGCAAGAACGGCAAGACCCTGGATGCGATCCAGACGCTGCTCAAGAACTACATCAACCTCTTCACGGACGAACATTACGTGGTCCTGGTCGACATCGGAGGGTACAAGGAGCAGCGGAAGAAGCAGCTCGAGATCCTGGCGACGAAGACCGCGAAGGAAGTCGCCAAGACCAAGGTCGAGGCGAAACTCGGCAAGATGAACGCCTATGAACGCCGCGTGATCCACACGAAACTCGCGGACTGGCGGGATGTGACGACGGAATCCGAAGGCGAGGAACCGAATCGCTGCGTCGTCATCAAGCCGAAGAACAAGTAACATGAAACTCGTCGTCGGGCTTGGCAATCCCGGCAAGGAATACGCCAAGTCGAAGCACAACGTCGGCTTCATGGTCCTTTCCTCATACGCCGCCGCAAACAATCTGAACTTCACGAAATCGATTAAGTTCCATGGCGAAATCGTCAAGACGCAGGATGCGATCCTGCTGAAGCCGAAGACCTACATGAACCTGTCCGGAATCTCCGTCAGGGCCGTTGCGGAATACTATTCAATCAAGAACGAAGATATCCTCGTCGTGTCCGACGACCTCGATCTTCCCTTCCTGCAGGTCCGACTTCGGGAAAAAGGGAGCGCCGGAGGGCACAACGGATTGAAGTCGATCATCGAACATCTGCAGGGAAACGACTTCAAGCGTCTTCGCATCGGCATCGGTCGGGACGATCGTCAGGAAGTCGTCGATTACGTCCTTGACGGATTTACCAAGGCGCAGGAGCGAGAATTGCCCGACATCATGATCACGACATCGCAGATTCTGGCGCTTTTCCTATCGTCGACATCCTTTGACGAAATCATGACCAGATATAACGCCAAGAAGCCGGAATGACCATAAAAAGAGAAGCGGTCCGTAATCGGAACGCTTCTTTTGTTTGTCTTGATGACGGAAATGGCAAAAACCGCGGAAAACCACTTATTAGAGCACATGTGACAATCACAGTTCACAATAAACTATAAATATGGCCAAATATGGGCAAATGTCAATTTCATTATATTTTGATACCAAACTCTACATTTCTACGATCAAATGGGGTGACCTTCGTCGGTCAATCACAAAATAAAAAACAGACGCAATGAAGAAGTCACCAAATCAGACCGAGTTACACATCGCTTGGCAGCACAACGAGTTCTTCTCATCATCGGTGAACAAAAACGAGAGATGCCCGATTTCATTCCTCGATTTCCAAGAGGCGATAGCTGAATCCGGGAAGCAAGATCCGGCCGTCGAGCAAAAGCGGGCGGCCCGTTTCGAGGTCGACGGCAGCCTTCCTGCTGGCGCTTGTCGGGATCTCCACCGAACGACGATCGGCGTTCACGTTCACCATCACGACGAGCGATCCTTTCTGATAGACGAGGACGCCGTCGTCGTGTCGGTGCCATTGGAGCGACGTCGACTTGAAGTCGGGAACCGCCTTGCGCAAGCCGATGATGCGACGCATGAAATCGAACATGTTCAGGTTCTGCCGCTTCTCGTCCCAGACCATGCAACGACGCGAATCGGGATCGTCACTTCCTTCCAAGCCGATCTCGTCACCGTACAGGATCGCTGGCGATCCGCAGAACGTGAAGATGAACAGGTAGGCGAGCTTCGCCAGTTCGACGTTCCCGCCGCAGCGCGTGAGGATCCGCATCGTATCGTGCGAGTCGACGAGGTTGAACATGTTCTTGGCGACCGGCTTTGGATACGACAGGAGAAGGTTGTTGATGCGATAGGCGAAACGTTCGGCATCGATCTTGCCGGGGGTCCTGTACGTTCCGAAGAACTGCCAGATCGGATAGGAGATCTCGTAGTTCATGACGGCGTCCATCTGGTCGCCGCGGAGCCACGGGGTCGAATCGTCCCAGTTCTCGCCGAGGATGTAGACGTCGTTCTTGACGGCGCGGACGGCCTGGCGGAACTTTCGCCAGAAGGCGTGGGAGACCTCGTTGGAGACGTCGAGCCGCCACCCGTCGATGTCGTATTCGCGCACCCAGTAGGTACCGACGTCGAGCAGATACTTCTCCATCAGCGGATTGCCGGTGTTGAGCTTCGGCATGAACGGCGTCATCGCGAAGGTACGGAAGCGCGGCCGGATCGTATGGACCGCCGGTCGGCCGTTGGCGTCGAGCGGAAAGTCGACGAAGTCCTCGTCCTCGATGAAGAAACAGTCCCAGTAGGGCGACTTCTTCCCGTTCTTGACGACGTCCTGGAAGAACGGATGATCCCAGCCGCAGTGATTGAACACGGCGTCGAGCATGACGCGGATGCCGTTCTCGTGGCACTTCGCGACCAGTTCCTTGAAATCGGCGTTCGTCCCGAACGACGGATCGATCGTGAAATAATCCTCGGTGTCGTACTTGTGGGCGGAATACGCCTTGAAGATCGGCGTGAAGTAGATGCCGGTGACGCCAAGCGAACGCAGATGCGGAATCGCCTCGACGACCCCGGGCAGATCGCCGCCGAAGAACATGTTGTTCTTGATGCCCGCCTCGACGGAGCCCCAGGGAAGGTAACCGTCCTTCTGGAAGGCGCTTTTGCGGAAGCGGTCGCAGAAGATCTGGTACCAGACGGTATCGTCCGCCCACGACGGCGCGTCGATCAGGTCCTCGCGGTTGATGTAGGGATAGTTGAAGTAACCCGCCAGGTTGTAGACGAGGGCGTCGTCCCTGGCGAGGTCGACGGGGGTCAGTTCGCGACAGCCGTAGAACCAGGTTCTGCCGTCGGCGTGGACGAGAAACGCATACTTGCTCCGGGTGGACTCGGTATGGACCGAAGCGAACCAGTGGTCGAACAGTTCGGTCTCGCATTCGACCGCCATCGGCTTGCGCGGGAAGGCCTTCCCGCTCCAGACGTAGGCGCCGTTTTCGAGACGCCACTCGAACGGATCGCCGATGATGAGTTCGACGGCGTCGACCTCTCTTTTCGCGGTCTGAAGATGGATATGCAGGGTATGTTCGTCGTTGGCGTATGCCATCGGTCCCTTGGGAACGTGTCGGACGGCGTGCAGGTTCATGGTGTCAAGCCTTCTTTCTGTCGATGCGGTCAATCCTATTTTATCATCATCGCCGCGGAATGCATCCCGGCGCGATATGGAATGGTTTCCATCTTCGCCGCCCGCAGAAATCATCCCCAAAGACGGACGATTATAGTATAATGGTCTGGTACGATGCCACATTTTATCGAGGTACGCCACATGAACAACTCGTATGAACGCCGGATCCGCGCCTTCTCGATCGATCTCTCGATGGCGACGGTCCTGCTGTTCCTGCTGATCGGGATCGCCTCCGTGATCGAGGGCGTCGACGACGGCCTCAAGATCGGCGTCGCCGCCGCGATCGCCTATTTCGGCACCCTCGTGGTTCCGATCTTCTTCTCCCGCGGGCAGTCGTTCGGAAAAAGGACGCAGAAGATCAAGGTCGTGTCGGTCCGGACGGGCGAAGCCGCGCCGCTCGCGATGGGGATCCTGCGCGAACTCTTCAAGGCCGCGTTCCTGATCGTCACGGTCGGCTTCTACATCGTCGTCTGCGGCATCATGGCTTCTTCGCGCAAGGACGGCCGCGTGATCCACGACCTGATCTTCGGCACCCGCGTCGTCTGCCTCACCCGCTACGTCAGCGACCGCGACGGAACCTACATCGAACAGACGCCCGCGATGAAGAAGCGAATGGAGGGAAGCTCCCATGACTAGAAAGCCGATCGCCGTCTTCGCCCTCCTGCTCGTCGCGTTCGGGATTCTGTCGTGCAAGGCCTCCGATCCCGACCTCGCGGCGGTCAATCCCGAGGCCGGCGTGTATTACGAGATCTTCGTCCGCAGCTTCGCCGATTCCGACGGCGACGGCGTCGGCGACTTCAACGGCATCGCCGCGAAGATCGACTACCTCAAGGATCTCGGCATCAAGGGGATCTGGCTCATGCCGATCCATCCCTCGCCTTCCTATCACGGCTACGACGTGACCGACTACTACGCCGTCAATCCCGACTACGGCACGATGGCCGACTTCGAGAATCTCGTCGCCGTCGCCGACGCGGCGGGCATCCGCGTGATGCTCGACATGGTGTTCAATCACACCTCCGACCAGCACCCGTGGTTCCTCGCGGCGCAGGAAGGCGACGAAAAGTACCTCGACTACTACGTCACCGTTCCGAAATCGACCGACACCTCGCGGATCTTCGGCAGCTGGAACCAGAACATCTGGCATTCGACGGACTCCTTCAAATACTGCGGGTACTTCTCCAACACGATGCCGGACCTGAACTTCTACAGCGATGCCGTCAAGACGGAGATCCTCGACATCTCGAAGTTCTGGATCGACAAGGGCGTGAAGGGGTTCCGGCTCGACGCGGTGCACCACTATTACGGCGTGAACGAGTATCTCGGGAAGACCTACGACTTCTACGACAACATCGTCTATCTCAACGACTATTCGGAGGCGATCGACGCGTATGCGGACGACATCCGGATCATCGGCGAAGCCTACATCGAATCCGACTATCAGGTTCCCGCGACCTACTTCTATGGGATCGACGCGCCGATCAACTTCCCGCTGGCGGCGAAGATCAGGAGCGCCGCCCAGAAGACCAAGAACTACAACTACGCCGAGAACCTCGAGGTCTGGTACGACTACTACCGCGACCTCAAGTCCGACTTCATCGATTCGCCCTTCGTCGTGAACCACGACATGGACCGCTTCGCCTCGCAGACGCTCGGGAACACGGCGATGATGAAGCTCGCCGCCGAAATGCTCCTCGTCCTACCGGGCGACCCCGTCATCTATTACGGCGAGGAACTCGGGATGTTCGGCGTCAAGGCGTCGGGTCCCGACATCTGGGACGAGACGCGGCGGATGCCGTTCGTCTGGGGCGACGCGTCCCAGACCGACTGGATCATCTCCGCCAACTCGACGCTTGCGGCGATGGAGACGGCGAACGCCGCGGTCGCGACGGCGGAGGAACAGCTCGCCGACCCGGATTCGATTCTGTCGACCTACAGGGCGATCCTGGCGGTCCGAAACGCCAACATGGCGCTCGCCTACGGCAACGCCTTCACCGCCTGGGAGGATTCGACGCCCTCGCTGTCCGGATTCTACCGCGAATACGCCTATGGCGACCTGACCCAGCGCGTCCTCGTCCTTCACAACTTCGACGACGAGGCGGTCGCGATCCCGGCCGTCGACGGCACCGTGCTCTACCTGAGCGGTTTTGACCCGAGCGGCACGTTCACCGAGATCCCGGCCCGCTCCACCCTCATCATCGACGTCACCCCGGGGGTCGACTGATGCTTCGGATTCTGGCGAACGGATTCACGTTCAGGCGGATCTTCTCGCTTCGTTCGGCGCCTTTCGGGGGATTCATCGCATATTTCCTGTTCCTCGTCCTCCTGATGAGCTTTCCGCTCAACTACCAGATCGTCCGTTCCGGCGGTTGGGACCTCTACAACTTCACCGGCGGAATCCGCGCCGACGCGCCGGAATGGCTTCCCGACGGACTTCCCGCCGACATCGTCATCTCCTCGCGGGGCATGACGTTCACCATGGCGGAGACGTCGGTTTTCGAGACCACGAACGTCGCGGGCGACCCGCTCTTCATCGTGTTCGCCCCCGAAGGCGGATACGCCGCTTCCGGCCGCGCGCTCGTGTTCGAACCCGCGCGCATCGCCTACTGCGACGAGACCGGGACCGAGCTCTTCGACGTCGGGTACGGTTCCGTCGGCGAGACGGTCAGCTTCGGCTCCTTGCGGCTGATGACCTCCGAGGACCTCGCGCTCGAGAAGTTCGTCACGATGATCGACGAGGCGTTCTCCGGACCCGCGATCTTCAAGTCGACGGTCTACTTCACCTTCGTGACGCTCGTCCTGAACCTGATCCTGGTCCTCGTCCTGTCCGCGATCTTCCTCCTCGTCCGTGTCCGCTACCAGAAGGTGACCGGATTCAAGGAGAACGTGCGGATCGTGATCGCCGCGATGACGATCCCTTCGCTTGTGGGCTTTCTCGTCGGTCTGCTCGGCCTGATGGAGGTCAACGCGTTCACGGTCGTGCTCTTCCAGTTGCTCACGCCGCTGATCGCCCTCATGGCGATCCTGCGCGGATCGAACGTCAGGGAAGTCTCCAACAAGGAAGTCTGACAGAAAAAGAATCGGGCCGATTCCCTCCGCGGGAGTCGGCCCGATTCGTCATTCTCGGATCAGTGTTTCCTTCTCATGAAGATGAAGAATGCGAAGAAGACGGCGTTGAAGGCGAAGAAGACGGTTCCGAAGCGGATGCCGAGGAAGGTGCATCCCGTATCCGGTTCCTCGGGGACGATCACGACGCCCTGGTAGAGGATGACCGTTTCGTTCTCCATGACGAACATCGACGAGCCGCCGGAGTAGGTGCGGATCACCGAGTCGCCGATGCCGTCCTGGTTCCCGACGAGGTTCCAGTCCTCGCCCGAGGGGAGCGTGACGGTCGCGAAGTCGCCGGTGTTGTGGATCACCAGGATGTTGTCCCAGGAATCGCCATTGGCGTAGTCGGAGATCATGTATCCGAAGGCGGAGGAATCGCCGAAATCGAGGAACGTGAGGTGCTCTTCCACATCCGCCGCGGCGGGCATCCGGAAGGCCGGATGGGCCTTGCGGAGCGCGATCAGATCCTTATAATATTCGAAGACCTCCGTGTTGTCGCTCTGGGCCTTGAGATCCCAGCGAAGCTGGTTGACGGAGTCGGGCGACTGGTAGGAGTTCCGGTTGTACTTGGTGGCCACGCAGACGTCGGGATTGTCGCCCGGGACGCACGGCTTCGAACGCATGAACTCCGAGCCGGCATGCAGGAACGGGATGCCCTGGGCGGTGAGGACGAGGGCGTTGGCCTGCTTCTGCATCTCCTTGATGAGTCCGTTGGTGCGCTGCGCGTAGGTGGCGGTGTACATGAGCTTGTCGTACAGCGTCAGGTTGTCGTGGGCGGTGACGTAGTTGATCGTCTGGCTCGGATTGTCGTTCCAGAACATGCCGTAGGTCCGTCCCTCGAGGGTGATGCCCGGGAGCTGGACGCCGCCGGCAACGCCGTATTTCAGACGGTTGATGATCGAGGTGTTCTTGGCGTCCTGGACGAAGCCGTCCTCGGTTCCGTCGGGATTGCCCTTGACGGCGTTGCGGAAGTCGTCGTTGAAGGCAGCGACGCCGGGCATGTCGACCAGGTTGACCTTGTCGGCCGCGATCGACGAGGAGAGGATCGTCCCGCCGCCGGTCCACGGCTCGCCGTAGACGATGATCGTCGGATCGATCGCGTGGAGTGCGGCGACGATCGCGTTCATCGTGCCCGTGTCATGGAGCGCCATGAGGTCGAAGCGGAAGCCGGAGATGTTGTACTCTTCGGCCCAGAAGGTGACGGAATCGACCATGAACTTGCTCATCATGTAACGCTCGGAGGCGGTCTCATTGCCGGTTCCGGACCCGTTCGAGAACGAGCCGTCGCTGTTCATGCGGTAGTAGTAGCCGGGGAGGATGAGGTTGAAGTTGGAGTCGCCGCTCTGGCCGGTGTGGTTGTAGACCACGTCCATGACGACGCGCAGGTCGTTTCTGGACATCGTCGCCATCAGCTGCTTGAATTCGTTCACGCGGACGGAACCATCGAACGGATCCGTGGAGTAGTAGCCTTCGAGGCAGTTGTAGTTGAGCGGCATGTAGCCCCAGTTGAACTGGTCGTCCGCGCCCGACTCGTCGACGGCGTTTCCGTAATCGAAGAAGGGCAGGATCTGGACGTGGGTGACGCCGAGCTCCTTGATGTGGTCGATGCCGGTCGACACGCCGCCGTAGGTCGTGCCTTCGACGGTGAAGCCGAGGAACTTCCCGCGGTAGGACTCGTACTGGCTGTCGACTTCCCAGCTTGAATGGCTGGTGAGGTCGCGGACGTGAACTTCATAGATGATCGCGTCCGTGTAGTTGAGCATCGTGTCGGGACGGTCGCCGTAGGTGAAGCCGGCGGGATTCGTCTGGCTGAAGTCGACGACCATGCCGCGGAGACCGTTGACGCCGCAACTCTTCGCGTACGGGTCGACGACTTCGTTGGTCTTGATGCCGTTGGTGACGGTGTAGGTGTAGTATTTGCCGTGAAGGTTGCCGGGGACGGAAGCGATCCAGGTACCCTTCAGGTCTTTCGTCATCGCGATCGTCTGGGAAGGCGTGTCGGTCGCTTCGGAATCCTTGGCGGAAAGCACGGACGGCGTTCCGGAGTCGTAGATCTTCAGGACCACGGAAGTCGAGATCGGAGCCCAGAGACGGAAATCCGTGGTGGTCGCGTTCACGACGGCGCCGAGGTCGTCGCCGTCGTAACCGTAGGCGTCGATGAAGGCTTCGGTGTCGTAGATGCCGTCGAAGGTCACGTCGTATGTCTTCAGCTCGGTGCCGAACAGAACCTCCATCGTATAGGTGTTCTCCAGATCGACGTTGGCGGGGATCGTGATCGTTCCGGTGTTGGCGGACAGCGACAGCGTGAAGGCGGCGGCGGAGCCGTTGACCTTGAGCGTGATCTTGTCGGACGTCACGACCGAAGTGAGTGTGAAGCGGATCGTGCGGAGGGTGTTGAAGTAGGCGTTGACGACCTTGTCGCTGCGGTCGGGGCCGTCCGGATCGTCGACGGAGTAGCCGATCCGCTCGTCGCCTTCGACGAAGTAGACGTGCAGGACGCCGCCTTCGGAAGTCGCGGGGACGGTGATGAAACGATCCTTGTCAACATCTTTCTTGACCCAGTCGCCCTTGCGCATGATGATGCCGATCGAGGACGCGCTCGGGAAGTTCGCCGCGAGGTCGATCGTGGCGACGGCACCGAAGTCGTCGAGGACGACGCCGGATTCGTTTTCATCGAACTGGTAGGCCGCTCCGGCGCCCGCGGCGGGCCAGAGCCACATGTTCCACCCGTCGTCATAGTCGGCGGCGTAGCGGAAATAGTGGATGACCATCGTGTCGGTCGGAGAAGCCGCGGCTTCGACGTGTTTGAACGCGGGGATGAAGAGCATGGTGGCGGATACGAAAAGGATCAATGCGATCTTCTTGATCACGGATATTCCTCCTTATGTGAAAAAATCGGATACACGCCTTTATTCTAGCATAAAAGATGGCCTTTTTTCATATTCGAGTCTGTAACCGATTACGTTTTACGGTCGGATAAAAACGCTTGCATTCATTATATGAAAGTAGTAGAATTAATCACGTTCAAATGGCCACAAGCGCTTTCTTCTTGTGGACAGAGACAAAAATCATAACAGGAGGAAAAAATGAAGAAAAGTCTGTTGCTTCTGTTTTTCGCTGTCACGGCCTTGCTTGGCTTCGCGATGTCGACGAAGAACCTCAACGTCGACGCTGCCGCAGCCGGACAAGTCGTCTTCCACTATCAGAAGTGGGACGGCGTCTATACCAATGTCGGCCTTTGGGTTTGGGGCACCGGCACCGGCGGAACCGCCGATGGCGTTGAAAAAGCCGGAGAAGACGATTTCGGAGCGTACTTCGAAATCACCATCGGCGACGACGCGACCAGCATGGGCGCGCTTCCCATCTCCGACGAGTTCAGCGATGCGACCAACCGCTGGAACCACAAGGACACGATGGACGGACCCGACGAGAACACCGACAAGGACGACCTCGCGATCGATGTGACCGCGGCCGCCGCCGGCGCCACGATGCACGTCTACTTCTTCAGCGGCTCGAGAAGCGTCTTCGTCGCCAGCGAAGAGTACATCAGCGTGTTCGTGACCTATTTCACGACCTCGGAAGTCTACGAAGAGAACCTTGGCGTCCATGCCTGGGAAGGCTGGTATACCGACGAGGCTCTCGGAGCCTGGGCTACCTGGGGCACCCCGACGGAGATCTTCACCGGTGAATTCAGGACTCCCGAAGGCAAGCTCGGCAAAGTCGGCATGATGCAGGCTTTGCCCACCGCCGCGGCGGCCAAGTTCCTGGTCTATGCAGGCGGAGACGCCAACAAGAAGACGGCCGACGTCGTTCTCGACATCGACGCCCTCGAAGGCGGAGACGTCACCGCAGTCTATGTCGCGACCGAAACGTTCGTCGGGCTCGACAAGGCGACGCTGTACGCCGAATCGTCCTTCGCCTTCAAATTCACCCCCTACAGCTTCATCGACGGCAAGCTCGATGGAACCTTCGCGCTCACCAAGAGCATCGTCCAGGTCAAGTTCTCGGCCGAAATCTCCTCGTCCTACGACGATCTAACGAAGCCGATCGTGACCGAGTATCAGGAATATGAGATCATTGGTTACAACTACGTTCCGACCGGTGAAGGCGGAATCACGATCGATGACACCGTCTACGATCCGTACGTCGCCACAGAAATTCCGGCCGGCATGGCTCGCGTGGTCTTCCACTATCAGAAGTGGGACAGTGATTATTCGGATGTCGGAATGTGGGCATGGAACACCGGGACGAACGGCACATCCAACGGCATTACCAAGACCGGCGTTGACGATTTCGGCGCCGTGATTGAAGTTAATGTGGGTACTGATGCAACGTCCATGGGATTCATTCCGATCGCTGATGAAATGGGGACCGACAACCGTTGGAACCACAAGGATTCGTTGAATGGTGCCGACCTTGCTTACGATTTGACCGGCATCGCCGCGGGGGAAGTTCGTCACGTTTACTTCTTCAGCGGCGCCACATCCGCTTCGCTGTTCGTTGCGGATTCCACGAAGTCGAATTTCCTCGTCGTATACCTCAACCAGACCAATACGTATGAAGCCGATCTCGGCATCCACAACTGGAACATGGACGTCAACGCCAGCGGCTGGGGAACCCCGCTTCCGATGATTGACGCGTTCATTACGCCTGATGGAGTCCCGGGCAAGGCCATCCTTCTCACCGACGCCGCTCCGACGGACGGCGGCATCATCGTCCACTCCGGCGACACCAAGTATTCCGGCAACGACAACATCGAAGGCGCGGTCCTGACCGACGTCGCCGCCGGTGAAGTCGTCGTCATCTACGCCGGCATCTCCGGAGCCACCGCCGGAACGTTCGGCTACACCACCAATCATGACGATTTCGTCATGGAACTGATGGTCCCGACGGACAAGGTCCCGGTCTACGGATACGTCGACTACGAGAGAACCACCTATGAGAAGGCGTACTACGACCTCGCCGCGATGTTCACCCTCCTGAAGGACGACGTCGCCGTCGAGGATGCGATCGACAGCGTCAGCTTCAGCCACGACCTTCTCGCGATCAGCGAGCTCGCCATCGAATTCGCCATCGAGTTCGAAGCCGGACACGAGTACAAGCTGGTGTTCGACAACGGCGCCGAAGGCCTTGACAATCGTTCTGCCGAAATCGTCATCGTCACCGACGAAGCCGGCCCGGTCATCACGATCCTCACCTCCGAAGCGGACCTCACGTTCGTCGCCGGAACCGAATGGAGCACCGACTACTGGCCGGTCATCCGCGCCATCGACGACCGCGACGGAAACGTCAACGACCGCATCTACGTGAAGCCCACGGAAGGCATCGTCAACATGAACAAAGCCGGTGTCTATCCGATCACCGTCACCGCTTACGACAACTGGGGCAACGAATCCCAGGCCACGTTCAACATCACCATTCAGGCACCGGAAACCGGCTGCGCCGCGAACAACGCGAGCATCGGACTCCTCGGCCTCTTCGGCGTCGCGTTCTTCTTCGCTCGCCGAAGAGAATGGTTCTGAGTGGGATGAGAGGAGACAAGACCATGAAAAAAATTCTAAGCGTGTTTCTGACCCTCATCGTCCTCTTCACCCTCACCGCCTGCGGTACGGAACTTCCTGACAACATCATCGACTTCTCCGAAAGCCAGACCCAGCCGACCACGATCACGGTGTGGCTCGACGACACCGACGGCGTCTTCGCCGCCGAGGTCATCCCGGCCTTCAACGAAGTCTATCCGGACATCATCGTCAAGTTCCAGCACAAGGGCGCCCTCGACTCCCGCAACGACCTCAAGACCTACGGTCTCGTCGAAGGTCTCGGTGCGGACGTGTTCATGTTCCCGCATGACCACCTCTCCCTCGCCATGCTCGAAAACCTCGTCTACACGCTCCCGGATTCGCTCCTCGAGTCGCTGAAGACGACGGTCCAGCCGATCGCCCTCAACATCGCCACCGCCGGCACGCTCGGTACGACCGATGAAGCCCTTTATGCGGTTCCGATCTCGATCGAATCGATCTTCATGATGTACAACAAGGAAATGATTTCCGCCGAACAAGTCGCCGCCCTCGACACCTGGCCCGAACTGATCGCCTATGCCGAACAGTACGCGATCGACAATCCCGGCAAACAGCTGCTCACGACCAACTCGCACTGGGCGGACAACTACTACCTCCAGACGGTCTACTCCGCCTTCGGATGGCGTCCGCACGGCGTTGACGGCATCGACGGCACGCAGGTCGGCTTCGAATCCGACGCCCTCCTTGCCGCCCTGACCTGGCTGACCACCGAACTGAAACCGGTCGTCACCGGCAACGACGCCTACAACTCCGCCTCCACCACCCTCTTCGAACAGGGCGTCGCCGCGATGATGATCGCCGGCCCGTGGTCGATCCGCTCGATGCAGGATGCGATCGGTGCCGAGAATCTCGGCGCCGCCGTCCTCCCGACCTTTGAAGGCGTCGAAGGCGCGACCCATACGCCGAGCACCTTCGCCGGATCGCAGATGGTCGCCGTCTACAAGAACTCCTCGAACCGCGAAGCCGCGATCAAATTCGTCGAATTTCTCGCCAGCGAAACCGCCCAGGAGATCCTCTACACGACCTCGAACGACCTGCCCGCCCTCATCGACGTCACCGGCATCGCCGGCATCGCCGACGACCCGTTCATGCAGGTCATGATCGCGCAGCTCCAGACCTCCATCCCGATGCCGACCATCGCCGAAGTCACCTATTACTGGGCGGCCGCGCAGACCATGGTCGTCAACATCTGGGACACCAACGCCGACATCGCCACCGAGCAGATCAAAGCCGAAGCATCGTATCTCGCATCCAAGGCGCTCGGATCGAAATAACCGGCCCGTCCATCGTTAGGTTCAGATGGCCTTCGCAAGGAGGCCATCTTTCCTAATAAGAGGACACACGGATGCCAGACATGGGAGGTAACCAATGAACAAAACCGTTCACTCGCTCAAGGCGATCGCCTCGGCGATCATTCCGGGCCTCGGCCAGGTCTTCAACAAGCAGTTCTGGAAGGCGCTCGTCTTCTTCTCCCTATTCGCGCTTTTCGTCGGCGTCGAGCTCGGTTCGAGCCGATATTTCCAGCATTACGACTCGTACGTGAAAGTCGTGAGCGACGCCAACTCGGGCGTCGGCGAACTCTATTCCGACAGTTTCGCGAGAGGCTTCTACAGCCTCTACCTGTACCAGGTCGACCAGGACGAGATCGAACCGTTCGATGCGTTCGACGCGTTCTATGCGGTCGAAGGGACGGACATGGACGGATTCACGATGCGCGACCTCGTCGACTTCACCGCCGCCGACATCGTCGAGCATTCGACCCCGCGCTACTTCAATCTGGTGGACGACCTCATCGTGTCGGGAACCACCGCACGGACGTCGAACACCGGCACCATCGACGATGCCAACGACCTGATCATCGGCGAGGATGACGACGCGATCGCCGCGAAGCAGTTCTACCACATCCTGACGGGATTCACCGTCTACAACGTCGGCGGTCAGGAATACTACACGATCGGCAGCGAGCAGACCGCGGACGTCTACACCAACGTGAACGATCCGAACGACACGATCGCCTCGATCCCCTCGGGATCCGATGCCTACTATCGGACCGGCGTCCTCTACTACGACAGCGTCACCGACAAGGTCTACGTCAAGTGCACGATCTCGATCTCCGTCACTTCGACGTCCGTGTATCGCTACGTCAACGTCGCCGACAGCACCGATTATCTCGCCCCAGACGATCCCATCGTCGGGACGCTGAAGGAACTTGCGGTCAAGGGCGACATCGTCGTCGACGAGACCGACACGCTTTACGTTCAGTACGTACCGGAAGTCGATTACCGGAAGGACGCCGGCTACAACGCCACGCCGTTCTCGATGTATCTGCGCGACTACATCACGACCCGCTACAACCTCTCCACGAGCAGCCTGACCTCGAAGGAGTACAACCGCTTCCTGCTCGAGGTCTACTTCTCGGTCCATCCCGAACTGCGGATCGAATTCGAGGAGAACTACTACAATTGGTTCCATGATTCCGCCGGCTTCTTCGTCAAGGGCTTCTGGTCGATCATCACCCTCGGCGAATCCGATACGCGCGAATACTACTACAACTCGCTCCACGACGCCTTGAAATCGGTCCGCTTCACCGAGGGATCCTCGGTCTACATCCCGGTCTCGGGCATTCTCGACTACACGCCGCTGATCGGCCATACGTCG